>CALMOO010000662.1 GCA_937871705.1 uncultured Hymenobacter sp. | reverse complement strand
TGTATAGTCCCAGTGTGAGGTGGGTCGGGTCTCGGGTAAAGATAGTCGGGTTCTTCTGCCACTGAGCACAGATAAATTCGTGCGGAGTTAGCCCACGCAGGGTCTTCAGGCGCTTGGCGTGGTTGTAGGCTAGCAAAAAGGCTTGCAGGTGCTCGTTGAGCTCGTCGGTGGTCTGCTAGTGGAAGCGCTGGACGGTGGCTTCTTTGAGGGTGCGGTTCATGCGCTCGACCTGACCGTTGGTCCAGGGGTGAGCCGGTTTGGTCAGCCGGTGCTCCACGCCGTAGGCGCGGCAGATACGGTCAAAGCTGTGTCCACCGGGCAGGAATTGGGGTGGCTGGGGTGTGAACTGCACGCCGTTGTCGGTCAGTACCGTAGGCACTTTGTAGGGCAATTTATCGAGTACGCGCCGCAGAAACTCGGCCGCCACGACGCGTTTGGCCCGTGGGTGGAGTTCGGCAAACGCCACTTTGCTGGTGCGGTCAATGGCCACGAAAATGCGCTTGAAGCATTTGGGCGGTACTGCCGACCTTCTTCAGTCTGCACCTCAGCGAAATCGACGTGCAGGTAGCCGATGGGGTAGTCCTTAAATTTCTTTTTTGGCGGGCTCTGCCCCTCTTCGTTCAAGGGCAAGCGGCTGATACCGTGGCGTTGGAAACAGCGAGGCAGCGCCGAGCGCGACAAGTGCGGAATCGTGGCCTGCAGCGCGTAGAGACAATCATCCAGCGGCAGCAGCGTATGCCGCCGAAAGGCCACGGCGATGGCTTCTTGCTCGGCGCTGAGCACCGTTGAAACTGGCTCAGGTCCCCTGCGCGCATCCAAGACGGTGGGGCGTTTACGCCACTTGGCCACCGTTTTAGGATTGATGCTGTAGCGCGTGGCTAAGCTTTGTAGGCTTTCCTGGCTGTGTTGGATAGCGCGCCGTACTGCCTGAGTTGTGCGGGCGCTGCCGTGGAGTACTTGTCCCATAATTCGGTGCGAAATTCCAGCCCGAAAAATACACCATCACACCTTGAGACTATACACCTAGTCCTTGCTTGGCTCTTGTTGCGCGCCTTATGCCTAAATCCCGAGCATTGTCAATCGGCAATATTATAAGCTGACTAGCGCTTAAGCGCTGGCCACTGGTTGGCTCCGCACCGGAACGGGACGCCCACCAACGCCCACCATCCTATCAGCAAGCGGTCCGGAAGCGTAAAGCAGTACCAGGGTTTCACTGTACATGTAGAAGCAACCTTTACAGTGATTTAAACTGGCACCCTAGCGGCATCAGGTAAGAATGGCAATCCGAAATTCGACTTCCCTAACAGTCGAATTTCCTTTTTTGCCAAATGGCAAGTACCGCTCTCACTGCCCCCGCGTACTTTGTTCCAATGGATGAACTCTTCGCTTCCCTCTTACAATTTGGGTCGCTCAATCAGCGGCAGCTGGACCTGATTGCCCGTAGGCTACCCCCTTGTCGCTACCCAAGGACGCTTATTTTCTGGAGGCGGGGCACGTGTCGCAGCAGGTGGGCTTCCTGCTAGAAGGGGTGCTCCGGATTTGTTACTACCACAAATAGGGCGACCAAGGCCCTTTTTCAAGCCTTAACGTGCTATATTTTCCGTTTCCTGAGAGCACATCATTTCAGCCCGAGCAGGTGAGCCTGAGCTTGGCGGAGTACGCGGCCCAGCGCGAGGCCGAGCGGCAGCTCATGGTGCGCGTGCAGGAGCCGGTGCGCTACATATAGACCACCGGCCGCGCCGATGTCTTGCAGCGCACCTTGACGAGTAAAGGGCCACCGTGTCGGTGAGCTACATCGTGGATGCCCAGGGCAACCGGGTGAGTGAGCTAACCGTGCAGTACAGTTTGCAGCAGCGCCGCAGCGAAGTGAAGGACATTGGCCTCATCTTAGATTGGGCCGCGAAACAGTTGGGGTGCTAGCTAGGTACAGGAGCGCGAGGCCGACCGGGCGCAGCGGCAGGCCTCCGATCAGCAGGACTCCCAACGGGCGCAGGCCTATACCCCCGGCAAAAGCCAGGGCCTGGGCTTCGGCGGGCGGTAAGGAGGTGCCCAACGTGCCAAGAGCAGCCCCGAAAGGCCATGAGCAAACGGTAGGCAGCATCCACGCTATGACCGGGCGCAAATACGAGATTCTCGCGGCCTTAAAACCTCGTTTTTAGGGCGTACCTTAGTTTCACGAAGCAGATACGAAGAAGAACAGACGCCCGCGCACCAGTGGCAGGCGGTGCGGGGGGCGATTAGCGCGGGCACCAGCGACCAGGTCGTGGCCTCCACTTCAAGGCCTTGGACCTGGGCATCGGCACCACGACGCCAGCCGGCACGTTTCTGCTCTCCATCTTCGCCTTCTCAGCCGAGTACGACCGCGAGAGCCTCTCGGCGAAGACCAAGGCCGGCCAGCAAGTAGCCGCCTAGGGCAAGCATAGCGGCCGGCCCGAAGAACGCGATGCCGAGAACCGGAGTAAAGTCAAAAAAGCACCCGAAAAAAGTTTGTCCGTGAGCGAAAAAGTAGAACGGACCGGCAACGGCCTCCTCAGCGTCAAACGCTACCGCAAGCAGCTCTTGCTTTAGTAACAAGATGCGCACTGCTTCTCGGATTCTACGTTACAGCGGCAGTTTATGCAGCGCGCTTGAACAGCACGCCCATGAGCGCAGCACAGGCCAACGCGCCGGCGCTGGTGAGCAGGCCCCCCAGCGGGGTGGCCGGTGGCGCAGGCTCCAGCCTAGCAGCGGCAGCGCCTCCAGGACGTGAATGCCCACGAAGTGGGAAATGCGCAGGTCACCGGCGCGGGTGCTCCAGCCCACCAGCGGCAGGCCGGGTTCCCCGTCGGGGGCCCCCACCGCGTGCTGGCCCCGCCGGAACATCACGCTGCCTATTAGCGTCCCGGGCAGGAACAGGCTCAGGCCCCAGCGGATGCCCCAGGCGTAGCCGGCCGGCCCACCGGGCCGGTAGCGCCACACCAGGTAACAGGCCCACAGGTTCATGAGGGTGACGAGCACCACGAACACCCCCATCACGGCCAGTATCCAGGCATTGAGCGGGGTGCTCTCATTATAATCCGAGGTGGTGCCGCGCCCCGCCTGCACGGTGATGAGCACCTGCTCGATGCTCATGCTCAGCGCGGCGCCAGCGCTGAGCCAACGCACGCTGCGCTGGGCCGCGGGCGGCAGGCTGCGCAACAGCCAGCCCAGCGTCCAGGTGTAGGCCGCGATGGAGAGGGTAAACTTGAGCGGCTTGGCCCACACCGGGTCTCCCGTCACGCGGCGGCGGTCGAGCAGCAGGCCGGCCGCCAGTGGCAGGGCCACAGGCACAGCCAGCCGGTGAGCCAGAGAGCAGGATTGGCTTGGCGCAGCGTGCGCAGGGCGGCGCGGCTTGTGAGAAAAGTGCTGGTTAGCGCAGCGGCCGAGTCAGCAGCAAGGGGTTACTGGTTCATGTAAAAAGGAAGTTGGCTTCGGCTAAAAGTTTGGTCCAGAAGGTAAGCCAGTAGCTTCTAAACGAGGTAGCTGTCCGCTAAAAACCCGCATTCAGAGGTTTCAGTAGCGCCCGGCGAACCAACGCACGCCTCCCTCCCGCGCCTGCGCGGGCTACGCCTAAAAAAAGCCACTGGCCACGGGTCGCGCAGCCAGTTGCTTTTTTTGACTTGCCCGTATCCGGGCTTAGTTCGCCCGCAGGATTTGCTGGGCAATCTGGGTGTACTGCTCGTCGGCTTGCTTGGCCTCTTGCAGGCAGGCCCGCAGGTCCTGCGCTACCTGGCTCAGGCCCGCCTGTTCGGCGTAGGCCCCGATCGTGCCAAAGGAGGCAATCCAGTAGTGTAGCGCATCCTGGCCCACGGCAATAAGACCCAGGTCGCGGGAATAATCATCGGGCGCTGCGCTGCGAATGCGCTTGCTAATTTTGGAATTAGCTTCCAGGATGGGGTTTTCCTCCTCGCCCTTGCCGCCCGCGGCCTCAAAGGAGCGCTCAATGCGGAGGGTCCAGTGCTTCGCTTGCTCGTTGTCCTGCTCCAGCGCCGCTTTCAGTTGCGGGTTGGTAGCGGCTTCCTGAATGTCAGCAGTTGCTTCAGCAGCCATTTTGCTGCCTTCCTTCATGGCAGCCAAGCCCTGTTGGATGAGGGCGTTCAATGAGTC
The DNA here is from genome assembly GCA_937871705.1 of uncultured Hymenobacter sp. GTDB lineage: Bacteria > Bacteroidota > Bacteroidia > Cytophagales > Hymenobacteraceae > Hymenobacter. The sequence continues at coordinate 5,061 of CALMOO010000662.1, read as the reverse complement.
GTTTGTCATAAATAAAAGTGGGGAAAAGTGGGAAAATGAGGGGCAGATGTTACTAGGTACCACCTACGTAGGTGGGCTACCGGCGGCGGCTACAGGGACTGTCTAAAACTCACTGGTGAACAGTGGGTTTTGCTTTTAAAGAACTTGCTAAAGGAAGGGGCATGCTCAAACCCTAGTTCATACGCAATTTGGCTGACCGATAACTCGGTGGTGGCTAATTTCTCTTTCGCCTGCTCAATTAGTTTGCGGTGGATATGCTCCTGCGTATTGAGGCCGGTCAGCGCCTTTAGTAGTGCCCTTAGGTAGGTGGGGGAAATGTGCAGCTGGCTGGATAGGTACTGCACGGTAGGCAGGCCTTGTTGCGGCAACTGCGGGCTGTTGAAATAACTATTCAGCAGCGTCTCTAGTCTTTCCAGCACCCCGTGATGAGTGATTTTGCGGGTGACAAACTGCCGGTTGTAGAACCGCGTCACATGCGTGAACAGTAGTTCCAACTCGGCCAGCACCACTTCCTGGCTATAGCGGTCAATCTTGCTCGTGTATTCGTCTTGAATATTGCGGATGATGCTGACCACCTTTTTTTCTTCCTGCGGCGCCAAGTGTAAGGCCTCGTTAGAGGAGTAGTGAAAGAACTCGTGCTGGGTAATGACTTTTGCTAAGCGGGTGTTCCACAGATAGTCGGGATGCAGCAGAATGGCCCAGCCCGAGAGGCCGTCAGCCTCCGGCTGGTGGTGCTCTACCCCCAACACTTGGCCTGGGGCCATGAAAAACAACCAGCTGGTCTCAAAATCCTGCTCGGCTGGGGCCACGGCCAGGCTCGCCGGGCGTTGCCCATAGCGGTAAGTGAATTTGCCCTGCGGGTCCCGCTTCAGAAAGATGATGTAGAACTCATACGCCAGGGTTAGCGGGCTGGCCCTCTCTAGAAACTTCACCGACTCCAGCTCAATGACGCTGAAATGCGGGTGTTCGGGGGGAGGCAGGCCCAACAGGTGGTGGTACTGGCTGACGGATTTAATCTGGTGCACTGGCGGCGGCATCGGCTCGGGGTTAGAAGCTTTTTTGGTAGACTTCGGCGAAAATGGACGAGCAGTTCCGTAGCTTAGGGCTGCCCAGTACCGGCTGGTGCGGATAGTAGTCTGCGTACAAGTCCCCCGAGTAGCCGGCTGTTTCCAGTTCCACGAACCGCTCGACCAGCAGGAGGTGCAGGCGCTGCTTGAGTAGGGAGTTGGGCAACCTAGTATGGCTAGGCGCGAAAGAGTAAAACATTTGTTAAACAGCCAGTTCAGCGCGGGTAACGCCAGCCCGTACATGCTAGCGGCCCGGGTGAACGGGCGGCGAAAAAAGTTATGTCTTCCCCCGTCCCGCTAGCCGCTTGCGCGCTTCAGGCTGCGATTGCCCGCGGCCGCTCGGCTTCGCTGCGGATAACCGGGACAGAATGCCTTCGTTGTGGTAGGGCTTGGGTAAGTGGTCGGCTGCTAGTGCCCGATGAGCCAGTGAGCGCAAGGTTCATAATCGCGGTTTGATGCTACAAAGGTCAGCCAGCGCGGGGGAGCCAAGATAGCCAAAACGCCTTTTATCATAGCCAAAACGCTACTTATCAGGGTCGCACACTAGTAGGAGCGGAAAATTGTCTTGTCCTGACACAGGTTGACAGTTTTTTGAGCGAAAACTGTCAACCTGTGTCAGGACAAGACAGGCGCAGGCCCGCCTGCTGCTGAGCGTGCTCAACGGGCTGCGCGTGCTAGCCAAGACTAGTGCTGACCCGCAGCTGGTGCAGGAGGTAATGGACACGGCGCTGCTGGCGCTCGCCTAAAAGCTACTACGCCTGATAGCTGAAGTAATGGTGCCTAAACCTGCGGTTAATGCTACGGGCTTGGGCGACACTTTTCGGCTGCGCGGCGGAACTGCGGGAGAATTTGGGTGGAATTTCCTCGCTAAATAATGTCTTGGCTACCGCCGATGCCCACCTGTTAGGCAGGGAAAGCGTGGTAACCTCATCTCCTACTTTTTTACCCATCATGGAACTACGTAACCACACCATTCTGATAACCGGTGGCAGTAGCGGCCTGGGCCTGGAGTTCGCCCGCCAATTGCTGGCGCTCGGCAACACGGTCCTCATCACGGGCCGCGACCAGGCCCGCCTAGACCAGGCCCAGCTGCTGCTGCCGCAGGTGCATGCCTTCCGCAGCGACGTGAGCGACCCCGCCGCCATTGCGGCCCTGCACGCGCAGGTGGTCGCCCAGTTTCCCGCCCTCAACATCCTCCTCAACAACGCGGGCGAAATACGGAAGTTGAACCTGAACGACCCCGCCCTGACGCTCCCCGACGTGACGCAGGAAATCGACAGCAACTTAAGCGGGCCCATTCGGATGGTGCAGCAGTTTCTGCCGCACCTCAAAGCCCAGAAAATCGCCGCTATCCTCCACGTGAACTCCGGGCTGGCGCTGGCCCCGTTCCCCATTGCGCCGGTATACGGCGCCACCAAGGCGGGGCTGCGTTCCTATACGCAGTCGCTGCGGGTGCAGCTCAAGCCGACCGCCGTGCAGGTGTTTGAGCTGGTGGGCCCAGCGGCCAACACGCCCCTCAACGACCGGCTGGGCGATGCTGTGGACAACAGCCAGCTGATGGAGCCCAAAGACCTGATTGCAGCGACCCTCACGGGCATGCAGCAGGGCCAAGAGGAAATATACCCCGGCCTGGCCAAAGTTATCCGCTTCCTGAGCCGGCTGGCCCCGGGATTCTTACTTAAGCAGCTCAGTAAACCAGTAGCGAAGGAGTTTGGCGGGTTAAAGCCTGTCTAAGCGGCTAGTAACCAGTCGTTAGATAGCTCAAATCCCTAGTCAGTGTACGAAGCGCGACGGCCCGGCATGCCACTTCGATTGCCTCGGCAATGCCCCAAAAAAGACCGCCTAGCCCCGCGTGTTTACTTTTCACTCATTTCCCCTCTTTACTTTAACCATGAAAATTGCCATCACCGGTGCTACGGGCCAGTTGGGCCGCCTCATCGTGGAGAAACTCAAAGCCAAGGTGCCCGCCGACCAGCTAGTGGCTCTGGTGCGCACGCCGGCCAAGGCCGCCGACCTGGGGGTAGAGGCCCGCGAGGCCGACTACTCGAAGCCGGAAACCCTGGCCCCCGCCCTGGCGGGCATCGATACGCTGCTCCTGATTTCGTCGAACGAGGTTGGCCAGCGGGCCGCTCAGCACCAACATGTGCTCGATGCTGCCCGGAAAGCAGGGGTTAAGCATCTGGTTTACACCAGCCTGCTGCACGCCGATACCTCGCCCCTGAGCCTGGCCAACGAGCACCGCACGACCGAGGCGGCCCTCAAAGCATCGGGGCTGCCGTACACCATCCTGCGCAACGGCTGGTACACCGAGAACTACACCGCCTCCGTGCCGGGAGCGCTGGCGGGCGGCGCGTTGCTAGGCAGCGCTCAGCAAGGCCGCATTTCGTCGGCCGCCCGGGCCGACTACACCGACGTGGCCGTACTAGTGCTGACGAGCGAAGGCCACCGCGGCAAAACCTACGAGCTGGCCGGCGACGGGGCCTACAGCCTGCCTGAACTGGCCGCCGAAATCTCGCGCCAGAGTGGCAAGACGATACCCTACCACGACCTGCCCGTAGCCGAGTACGTCGCCATCCTGCGCGGCTTTGGCTTGCCAGAGGGCCTAGCGCAAGACATTGCTGGCTGGGATGCGGATGCCGCTCACGGAGCCTTGTTCGACGACGGCCAGGAGCTCTCCCGTCTGACTGGCCAGCCAACTACGTCGCTCGCCGCGGCCGTTGCCAGCGCGCTTAACTAGCTGCCAGCCCCATCGTCAGTACCAGGGTGTCCTGCCACAGCGGGGCACCCTGGTTTGATGACCTACAAATAGCTAGCGTAAAACTTCCAACTCGGCACGTTAGGCCGCCGGATTCCGGCTCGGCTGGCGCTGGAGCTTGGCCAAATAGTTTTTCAGCAAGAGGTACTTGCCGTACTTGAGGTGCACGTCGACGAGGGTGGCCAGTGGCACGCCCAGCGCGCGCAGGTGCCGGATGCGCGCGGTCGGCATCATACATCGATTGTTGCACCACCCCCTTGGGCTTACCCAGATGTATAGTCCCAAGGCGTGATGGTGTATTTTCCGGGCTGGAATTTCGCACAGACCTATGGGACAAGTACTCCACGGCAGCGCCCGCACAACGGCGGCAATACGGCGCGCTAGCCAACACAGCCAGGAAAGCCTACAAAGCTTAGCCACCCGTTACAGCATTAATCCGAAAACGGTGGCCAAGTGGCGCAAGCGCCCCGGTGTACTGGATGCGCGTATGGGCCCAGAGCCGGCTTCCACAGTGCTTACGGCTGAGCAGGAAGCCATTGCCGTGGCCTTTCGTCGGCATACGTTGCTGGCCCTGGACGATTGCCTCTACGCGCTGCAAGCCACGATTCCGCACCTCTCGCGCTCGGCGCTGCACCGCTGCTTCCAACGCCACGGCATCAGCCGCCTGCCGCTGAGCGAAGACGGGCAGAGCGCACCGAAAAAGAAATTCAAGGACTACCCCATCGGCTACCTGCACGTCGATTTCGCCGAGGTGCAGACCGAGGAAGGCCGCCAATACCTCTTCGTGGCCATTGACCGCACCAGCAAAGTGGCGTTTGCCGAGTTGCATCCCCGCGCCATACGGGTCGTGGCCGCCGAATTTCTGCGGCGCGTACTGGACAAGCTGCCGTACCAAGTGCATACCGTATTGACCGATAATGGCGTGCAGTTCACGCCGCAGGCGCATCAGTTTCTACCGGGTGGGCATAGCTTCGACCGGCTTTGCCGCGCCTACGGCGTGGAGCACCGCCTGACCAAACCGGCGCATCCGTGGACCAACGGCCAGGTCGAGCGCATGAACCGCACGATAAAGGAGGCAACCGTCCAGCGCTTCCATTACCAGACCACTGAGGAACTCAACGAGCACCTGCAAGCCTTTTTGCTGGCCTACAATCACGCCAAGCGCTTGAAGACCCTGCGCGGGCTGACCCCACACGAATTCGTGTGCGCCCAGTGGCAAAAGAACCCGACTATCTTTAC
>CALMOO010000661.1 GCA_937871705.1 uncultured Hymenobacter sp. | reverse complement strand
AGAGGTGCTGCGCGGGCGGGGCTACGCTTTTCACACATTGCGGCATTATGGCACGGCGGGTAATCACCTAGCCGCCTTTTTGGAGAAGACGCGGCGCAAGGGACTGGTGCTAGCTGGCTATGATGCGGCGGTGCACGATGCCTTCGTGGGCTACCTGCGCCAAGTGGGACTGAGTACCAACGGTGCCTTCTCAGTGCTGAAAGACCTGAAGACTTTTTTGCGCCATGCGCAGGATGAGCGGCAGCAACAGTTGGGGCTAGACCTGAAGCGGCTGGAGGTGCGCTATCTGGAGCAAGCCAAAACCTACCTGACGGGGGCCGACCTCGCGGCGCTGGTGGCCGTGCAGCTTCCCAAGACGCTAGAGCCGGCGCGAGACGTGTTCTTGTTTTGCTGCTACACGGGGCTGCGCTACTCGGATGTGGCGGCGCTGCACGCCGGTAACCTGCACGGGCTCGGGGCTAATGGTGACGGCGACCGAGTACTTCGGCTGGTGCAAACCAAAACGCGGGCTACGGTGAGCGTGTACCTGAGCCGGCTAGCGGCGGAAATCCTGGACCGCTATGCCACGCCCGAACGACAGCATGACGGGGCCCGGCTGCTGCCGGTACTGGCCAACCAGCCGATGAACCGCTACCTGAAAAAGATAACGCAGCTGGCGGGGCTCTCCCGGCCGGTGGAAGTGGTGAGTACGGCCGGGGGCCGGGTGGTGAAGCAAGCGGTGCCGCTCAGCGAGCTGGTGACTATGCACACGGCTCGGCACACGTTCGCGGTGCAAAGCCTGCTGCGGGGGATGCCGGTGACGGTATTGCAGCGCGTGATGGGGCACGCCAAGATTCAGAACACTATGCGTTACGCGCAGGTGGTGGAGGAATTGCAGCACCAAGCGATGCGGGCGGCCTGGGATGAGCCGGCAACTCCGGCCGCCGAGGTGCTGGACAATGCGGTGTGCGCGGTGATGGCCGCGGCCTAGGAAGTGGGGGTCGCGCATGGCTAGTATCATTGTGGCTTACCACACCCCTACTTAGTACAGCCATGAGCGACCTTGACCAGCAGCGGGCGGACCTACAGCAACGCGGCCTTTCTACAATGGCCGACTTAGTGAGCTTGCTCCGCCCGCTGCTGCTACCTGCCACGAAGCTTACGCCTCGCAAGGCGCAATTGCCACTTGCTGAGTCGCAGCTGCGCTCGCATTTTGGTGGACTGCCTTATTTCGAAACTGGCGAAGCATGGCCAACTACTGAGACGGGACAGCCACTTGACTTCATTATGCAAGTGGTAGCTAGCGAAGGCGCTGAGCTACCGAATGGAATAGGCTTGGTGCAATTATTCTACAGCTGGGAGGAGTTTCCGTGGGATACTGACCAAGAGGGCTGGCTAGTAAAAACCTATCCGGCCGTTTCGGCGGAGCGCGCCCAAATCATTGCGCGGCCAGCTTCGTTGACTGAGCCGGTGTTTTGTGAAATCGACTTCACCCCTATTCAGACCTTGCCGAGCTGGGATGGGATAGATGATTACCCGGAAGGTGCAACGGCAACCGCGCTTGCTAGCGTACTCAATGAGGAAGAGCCTTGGGAGGCCTATCGCCAAGCTGTTGAGCAGCTTATTGGAGAGCAGGATTTCGAATCAACGCTAGGCGGCTATCCGGCTTGGGTGCAGGGCGCTGCTAATCCCGTTGATGAGGTGGGCCAGAATTGGCCCCTCCTATTCCAACTTGACTCGGAAGGTGAGGCAGGTATCATGTGGGGCGACACGGGATTGGTGTACGTTTTCTACGACCCCACGCAAGCAGGAGAATTCTTCTTTGAGTTGCAATGCATGTAAATAGCCGGGAACTAGCTACTCAACCGAACACGAAGAAGACAGTAGTGCTGCCTTGGCTTTTGGCATAGTCCAGGAAGTTTTTACAGTTCCGCAGGTCTTGGGCGAAGGTGTTGTCGTACTCGTTCCACTTGGCTAGAGCAAAATGCGAGAAGTACTCTCTATGAAAAGCTCGCTTAAATGAAGCGGGAGCCATTTCGCTCGATAAGTCTTCTATAGCGGCAAGCTTCGTGAGCAGTGTTACTATCGTGGCGGTTACCCGGTCTAGGTTGTCAGCAGCCGCGGCATTTGCCTCTTCAGCTTGCTCAATAGCCTCTTGCTTTTCTTCCTCGTCTTCTGCGTATTCCAGCATCGATGCCAGGTCTTCCGGCTGAATGTAGTGCTGCATCTCGTAGAGCGGCGAGAAGTCTACGCCGGTCAAACGACTAATTTGATTGGCTTCGGACTCCTCGCCCAAGCTGCCGTCCGCGCGACACATAAAATTGCAAAACTGCCGGCTGAGGTCAAAGCTATTGGCATCGTATTCGCCCGCTTCGAGTTCGGCATGATTGGTAGCCCAGATTAAAATGTCTAGCCCCATAGTGACACTATCTAATTAGTCAATTCTCGATTTTATACTGCAACACAAAACACTAGTAGCCACTCTGAGCTACGCGGCCTGCACAAAGCACTTGATGCCGCCGCTGGCTAGTGGCTTACAGACTCAGGGGCGCAACGCACCCACGTGTCGGTACGTGTTGAGGAGCACACCCGTGGACGTCGCCTGCGAGCTCACGAAGGCGAGCTCCCGCGGGTTGGCTTGGTTTGAAAACAAGCGCTTGCCTCGGCCTAGCAAAACTGGGTAGACC
>CALMOO010000660.1 GCA_937871705.1 uncultured Hymenobacter sp. | reverse complement strand
ATCCTGGTCGTCGGGCGGCGGAATAGGGGGGGTAGGGAGCATAAGTAAGGGGCGGCCAGGCAAAAGTAGTGCCCGGCCGCCCCCAACGTAGTTTAGCTAACGAAGACCCTTGCTAAGGCCGCCCACCCGGGCTGCCCGCCGGCGTAATACCCCCCGGCGAAGTAGTACCGGGCGAAGGCGCATTCACCGGCGTGGTGCTGGGCGTAGTAGTGGGGGTAGGGCTAGGCGTGGTAGCCGGAGTAGTAGTGGGCGCCTGCGGCTTCACAGCCGAGCTGTCGGCCGGCGCAGTAGTAGGCTGAATACCAGGCGCCGTGGGGGTAGTAGCACCTGGCGCTACTTGTGCCGGCCGCTGGCCCGAAGTGCTATCGGCTGGCGCCGTAGCTGGGGCAGTTTTGGTCGTGTCAGAGGGGGTAGCAGTACCTGGCGTTGCAACCGGCGCGCCGGGCCGCTGCCCTATGCCACCAGCTGCACCAGGGCGTCCAGCACCACCGGGTCGGCCACCGCCAGCACCACCACCGGGCTGGCCACCGCCACCCTGCACATCGCCACCAAGGCCGCCGCCCGCATCACCACCTTCTTTCAAGTCGTCGTTGCTGACGCCCTTGCGGTTATTACGCTGGTCAACAGTAAGCTTACCAATGCGGTAGCTAAAGTTAATCTTGAAGTTAAGGTTATGGAGAACGTTGGTGCTTTGCTGGCTGAGCACCGGGCCATTGAGCGGCACACCGTTGTAGCTTTCCACATAAGGTGTCGAAACGTCGGTACGGATATGGATAGAGCCGGTAAAGAAGTTTTCCGCCCCAAAGCCAATGCTGCCCCGCTTCTCAGCAAACGAGCGTTGCAAGCTCAGGCTATAGATGCCAAATCCGCTCTGGGTGCCTTGCAGCTGCACCTGCTGCCCGCGGTAAAACCCGAAGGCTTGCAGCGCCCAAACCGGGCTGAGGTTGTACGAGCCAAAAATGCGCGAATTAATAACGAAGCCCTGGTTGCTCGAATTGTAGATGGGGGTAGGGTCGTTGTTGCGCAACACGGCGTAGTAGAGGTCGGCGCTGCCATTCAAAGACAGCTTGCCCGAGTTTACTCCCAAAAATAAGCTGCCGCCATAAGCGTTTTCAACGCCCGCATTGCGGAAGGTAGAAAGCAACGCGCCAGCTACTCCATTGGGGTTCAGCGAGTCGGGCAGTGGCACCCGCACAGTTTGAATGGCCCCGGTAGTGTTGCGCATGAAGGTCGATACGTTAAGCGTCACCTTCTGCTTAATCTGAGTGCTGTAGCCTAGCTCGTAGTTGTTCGTGTATTCGGGCGATAGGTAAGGGTTGCCCGCCGACGCGTTCAGCGGGTTCGAAGCCTGCACGTTCGGGTTCAAGAATTGGAGCGACGGGCGCTGAATGCGGCGGTTGTAAGCCAGCTTCAGCACGTTGCCATTATCAAACTTACGCGAGAAATTCACGCTTGGCACCAGCACCCCATAGTCTGGAATGTTGGTATCGGCCAACTGGCCCTGCTTGTTGCTAAAGCTAGCCGTGATAGTGGTATACTCGTAGCGCACCCCCGGCTTTATGGTGAAGCCTTTGGGTAGCCCTATGGTATAAGTTGCGTAGCCAGCCGCTACGTTTTGTTGGTATAAGAACGAGTTGTTGAGCGAAGGCGTAGTAGGCTCTAGGCTAGCGTCGTAGCTGTAGCTGTACGTGCTTGTTACGCGCCGCACAATATCCTTCACACCCATCTCCAACAGCTGGTTTTTCACCGTGGGCGTCTGGTAGTCCAGCTGCCCGGTTATTTCCTGGTTGTGGCTGTCGTTGTTGTTGCCAAGCTGGCCAATGTACGCTCGGTCGCTGGGCGCAAACACGTTGTTGGTAAAGTCGCTCGTCTGGTTGTTGCGGCTAAACAGCGTCAGCACGCTCAACTCGCGCTGCTCCTTAGCATAAGTATGCGTAAAATTGAGGCTCGCGTCAATCGTGCCCGAGTTGCTGTTCGAAACCACGTCGCGTATCGAATTCACGTTGGTCGAGGCGCCCGACAGCGTTTGGCTGATGAGATTATCCTGGTAGTTCTTGTTATTGCGCACGCCATAGGCCAGCGAAGCAGCCAGCGAGTTGTGCTTGTCAAAATCGTACGTCAGCCCCAACGTGTAGCGCCCAAACGCATCGTTGCGCCGGGTGCCGGCAAACTGCTGCACCGTCGTGCGGTCACCGGCGTTTGTGGTCGTAGTACCGTTCGTGCTAGTAGCTAGGGCCGTACTGGTTTGGATGTTATCGAAGCTGCCTGGCTGGTTGTAGCTGGCACGCCCAAAACCTCCTAGCGACACCCCAAACTTGCCGCTGCGGTAGTTGCCGTTCAGGCCCAGGTTGCTGGCCCGCAACCCCGCGCTGGTATTAATGCTGAGCGAGACGCCGCGCAGGTTATCGTTCTTCGTGATAATGTTGATGATGCCACCCGAGCCCTCCGCGTCGTACTTAGCCGAAGGCGAAGTAATAACTTCCACCGTCTGAATCTGGTCGGCTGGAATCTGCTTTAGCGCGTCGGCAATGCTGCTGGCCGCGATGGTAGAAGGCTTGTTGTTGATGAGCACCCGAATGTTCTGGCTGCCGCGCAGGCTCACGTTGCCATCAAGGTCTACGCTCAGCAGCGGCACGCGCTTGAGTACGTCGGTGGCGTCGCCACCCTGCGTAGTCTTATCTACGTCGGCATTATACACGGTGCGGTCCACGCGCTCTTCAATGAGCGGCTTGCGGCCGGTCACGACCACTTCTTTCAGGGCCTGTGCCGAAGCAGCCAGCTTAATGCTGCCCAAGGCCACGGTGCCGCCCGCCGCTACCGCGATGCCCGGCCGCTCCTCGTTTTTGTAGCCCAGAAAGGACACCTGCACCGTGTAGGTGCCGGCCGGAATGCCGGGTAGCACAAACTTGCCATCGTCGCCGCACACGCCGCCGTTCACGACTTTGCCAGCGCCGTCGAGCACGGCCACCGTAGCGTATGAGATAGGCTTGCCCGTGGCGGCGTCCGTCACGGTGCCGCTGAGGCTGCCTGCCGCGCGAGCCGGGCGGGCTGCTGGTGCCGCCGTGGGGCGACTGCCACCAGGGGCAGTACCTTGGCTATGAGCCAATAAAGGGGCCGTAAGTAAAGCTGCCGCTAAGAGGGCAGGGGGTAGCGTAACTGTCTTCATAAAAATTAGTAACGGCCAAAGTGCGTAAATAGCTGTCAATGGTTGCACTCAATAGCAGCTATTAAGCAAAATCGTCGGCTAGCAGGCCAATTTTCCCGACTAAGCTGGCATAATTTCTGACGGGCTATATCAAAAAACAGGTAGTCTGAACGCTGCTTGCTTACAACCGCCGTGCCTACCTCATCGTACCTTTGAGCCGACCGGCCAATCTTTTAGCCGACCCGGCGGTTACTTACTGCCCTACCGCAACGCCTGCCCCAATGATGATTGAACCCGGCCCGCTTCTGGCGGCGATATCCTCGCCCGACGACCTTAAAAAACTTAGCCCTGAGCAGTTAGTGCAAGTCAGTGCCGAGCTGCGCGAGTTTATTATCGACACGGTGAGTATTTATGGCGGGCACTTCGGCGCCTCGTTGGGGGTAGTAGAGCTAACGGTGGCCTTGCATTACGTCTTCAATACGCCTTACGACCAGTTGGTGTGGGATGTTGGCCACCAAGCTTACGGCCATAAAATCCTGACTGGCCGCCGCGACCGCTTCCCCACCAACCGCCGCTACGGCGGCATGTCGGGCTTCCCGAAGCGTAGCGAAAGCGAGTACGATGCTTTCGGCGTGGGCCACAGCAGCACCAGCATTGGGGCGGCGTTGGGCATGTCGGTAGCGTCGGATTATAAGAAAGAGTTTGACCGACAGCACATTGCCGTGATTGGTGATGGCTCGATGACGGCCGGTATGAGCTTTGAGGCGCTGAACCAGGCCGGCGCCATTGGCAACAACATGATTGTCGTGCTCAACGACAATTGCATGAGCATCGACCCCAACGTGGGCGCGCTCAAAGAGTATCTTACCGACATCACCACCTCGCGTACCTATAACAAGGTGCGCGACGAGCTATGGAATGTGCTGGGCAAGCTCTCAAAATTCGGCCCTAATCCCCAGCAGATTGCCCGTAAAGTGGAAGCGGCCATGAAGGCTACCCTCCTCAAGCAAAGCAACCTATTTGAAGCACTGAACTTCCGCTACTTCGGCCCCGTCGATGGCCACGACGTGCAGCATCTCGTAGCCGTGCTCAACGACCTCAAGGCCATTCCGGGCCCCAAGCTGCTGCACTGCGTCACAGTGAAAGGTAAAGGCTACGCGCTGGCCGAAAAAGACCAGACGCTGTGGCACGCGCCAGGTTTATTCGACAAGATTACCGGTGAAATCTTCACCAAAACGCCCGCTACCCCCCAGCCGCCCAAGTACCAGGATGTATTCGGCCACACGCTGCTGGAGCTGGCCGAGGCTAATGACAAAATCATGGGCGTAACGCCGGCTATGCCCAGTGGCTCTTCCTTAAATATTATGATGGCGGCCATGCCCGAGCGTGCCTTCGACGTGGGCATTGCCGAGCAGCACGCCGTCACATTCTCGGCCGGAATGGCCACGCAGGGCCTGGTGCCCTTTTGCAACATCTATTCCTCGTTTATGCAGCGCGGCTACGACCAGGTAGTGCATGATGTGGCCCTGCAAAACCTACACGTGGTGTTTTGCCTCGACCGCGCCGGTTTTGCCGGAGCCGATGGCCCTACCCACCACGGCTGCTATGACCTGGCCTACATGCGTTGCATCCCTAACATTGTGGTGTCGGCCCCGATGAACGAGCAGGAGCTACGTAACCTGATGTACACCGCTCAACTACCCGAAAACGCCGGGCCGTTTAGCATTCGCTACCCCCGCGGCGAGGGCGTAATGCCCGTATGGCGCACGCCCTTGCAGCGCGTGGCCATCGGCACGGGCCGCATAGTGCGTGAGGGTGAAGTAGGGGGGGTAGCAATTCTCAGCATCGGCCATATTGGTAATTACGTCGTGAAGGCTACGACTGCCCTATCCGCTGAGGGCCTCGATGCTGGACATTACGATATGCGCTTCTGCAAGCCCCTCGATGAGGAGATGCTACTCGCCGTGGCCCGCCGCTACCGCGCCATCGTGACTGTAGAAGACGGCTGCCTACAAGGCGGCTTTGGCTCGGCCGTGCTGGAGTTCTTGGCTGACCAAGGATACCATTTGCCCGTGCGCCGTCTTGGTATCCCCGACCGCGTAGTCGAGCACGGCACCCAAGACCAGCTCTACCAAGAGTGCGGCTTTGATGCCGAAGGCATAGCCCAGGCCGTGCGCGAGCTAAGCGAGAAAGTGGCTGATGCGGCGCGTGAGTCGCTGTTGAGATAGTTCAAGTTCTCTGTTCTTATAAGAAGCCTCTTCGCAGTTTGCGGAGGGGCTTTTCTAGGTTGCTTTCTAGCAAAGCAACATTGTTGCATGCTAAAGGGAGTATATTGAATAAGAAGAGTTTATAAATTATGCATCATTGTTGCAAGGAAATTTAATCATTTAATTTACAACAGGTTATAATAGGTGAATATGGGGATTTTGCTTTGTAAAGCAAGGTAATACTGTATTGTACATAAAGGCTGCAATAATAAGCGCTACGATTCTCGCGCAGCACTTGACAGTATTAGTAGCTGCCTGCCAAGCCATCGTAAAAGAAAAACTCGAAAGGCATAATGCAAAAAACAAGCAAAAACTAGGCTCGCTGGTGTGGTTTGCGCGTATAGATAGGCTCACTCTACTGGCCGTTATCAGCGGCTATTGCACAACGCTATGGAATTTACCCGCTTAGGAGCTACTGGGCTTCAAGTATCTAAAATTTGCCTGGGCACTATGACCTACGGCACGCCTACCGAGCGCTGGCCCTGGGCTTTAGACGAGGAGAAAAGCCGGCCGTTTATTCAGAAAGCGCTGGAACTTGGCATCAATTTCTTTGACACGGCCGATGTGTACTCCAACGGCGCCAGCGAAGAAGTGGTAGGTAGGGCCCTGCGCGACTTTGCCAAGCGTGACGAAGTAGTACTAGCCACCAAAGTCTTCAACCCTATGGGGCCAGGACCGAACGACAAAGGTCTCTCGCGCAAGCATATTATGAGCGCCATCGAGGCCAGTTTGCAGCGCTTGGGTACCGACTACGTGGACCTCTACCAGATTCACCGCTGGGATTATAACACACCCATCGAAGAAACGCTGGAAGCGTTGCACGACGTAGTGAAGGCCGGCAAGGCGCGCTACATCGGCGCATCGTCAATGTTTTCGTGGCAGTTTGCGCAGGCCTTATACCTGGCCGACAAGCACAACTGGACGCGATTTGTGAGCATGCAGCCGCACTACAACCTCGTGTACCGCGAGGAGGAACGCGAGATGCTGCCGCTGTGTGAAGACCAAAAGATTGGCGTTATTCCGTGGTCGCCGCTCGCCCGTGGCCTGCTCACGGGTGGCCGCAGCAAAGAGCGCAACGAAACTGAGCGCGCCAAAACCGACAACTTCGGCAAAAGTCTCTACGGCCGTGATGATGACTTTGCAGTAGCTGACCGCGTGACTGAAATAGCCAAAGAGCGTGGTTTACCCAATGCGCAAATTGCGCTAGCTTGGATGCTTTCAAAGCCTGTTATCACGGCGCCCATCGTAGGCGCTAGCAAGCCTGGCCACTTAGAAGATGCTGTGGCAGCCGTCGGCATAAAGCTATCGAGCGATGAGATTAAGCGCTTAGAAGAGTCTTACCAACCCCATCCAGTATTAGGGTTTTCATAAGTCGAAAAGAGGTGCGCCCCGGCCTTGGAGGGAGTAGAGATGCACCTCTAAGCGAGCTGCAAGCTGGTTTTACCATTTATAAATGCTAATTGATTGACATGAAAAGCTTGTTCAAACCGTGGATAAAGCCACTTGTGGTCTTGCTACTGAGCCTAGCAGCTTGCACTAGCGAGCAGGTAGTACAAACCAATCAGCAGCCAAACGCAAATTTTGCCTCTTATAAGACTTACAACTTTATGGATGCAACAGCTCGCAACGACTCAGCCTTTCAAAATTCAGGTACTGGTATATTCGAGCTTAAACGAGCAGTAGCGCATGAGATGGAACTACGAGGCTATCAGCAAGGCCCCCAGCCCGACTTATGGGTGAATATTGGTATCGTAACACAGCAAAAGAACCAGACTCGTGAGACAAACTTCCGCTTTGACGGGGCGCCGCAGTATATCGGCCAGCGGAACTACCATTGGCAAGCTCAAGACGTAGTAGTAGGGCAATATCAGGAAGGCACCGCTACGGTCGATATCGTAGATGCAACTCGCAAGGAACAGGTATGGCAGGGAACTACTACCAGCGTTCTATCACGTAAGGCCGATAAGTCGTCGCAACAGATAGACGAAGCGGTCGCTACCATGTTCAGAAAGTACCCAATTTTGCCCCGTTAAAGAATCGCCCGAGTCTTTCAATACAAAGAATAAGGAGAGTTGAAATAATTTCAACTCTCCTTATTCTTTGTATCAATACGTAAGTCAACAAGTTACTGGATATAACCCTTGATATGCAATAACAGCAAACAACAAATAATTATGCCAGGGTTTGCATTGTGAAAAAATGCTGCTACCTTTGCACTCCCAAACAACGAAACGCTTTAATCGAAAGCGAAAAAATTAAAGGGGGTAGGAACTAGCAGGCAGGCAATTTTGTCTATTAGGAGTGCCTCAGAGCGATTGTATGAGGTATTTTACCCTCATTGCTGTTGCAGTACTAACGCTACTCTTGTAGCAACAAGGTTAGACCAATTGGGTCTAACGAACGTTCTTTGAATGATTGGAAAAGACAAATGGTAAGTATGCTTACGTAAGTAAGCAGAGACGTAACATTAGTATTAAACTCGTTAATACGAGTCGGATTAGCCCTCGACATCGTCCCTACTTCGGTAGTGGATCAGGAATATTATACAATGGAGAGTTTGATCCTGGCTCAGGATGAACGCTAG
>CALMOO010000659.1 GCA_937871705.1 uncultured Hymenobacter sp. | reverse complement strand
CCAATAGGCTTTTGATTAGGGAAAAGCTTGTCCTTGACCTCCGTGCCCACAATCACGACGTTAGCACCGCTCTGCAGCTCGGCCGGCGAGAAGGTGCGGCCCTGCGAGAGGGCGTAGCTCTGAATGTGCAGGTAGTTTTCGTCGCCGGCCACTACCTGCATGTTGGGGTTGGTTTTCTGGCCGTTGGCCTTGGCCTCGGTGGCACCGCTGATGAAGGCCGACACGCCCACGATGGCCGTGGGCTCGCGGTGGCTTAGCTCCTTTTTATAGAGGCTGGCTTGCAGGTAAGTGAGGGCCGGGTACTGCTTGCCCTGCACGCCGCCCCGCCGAAAGCGGTTGCTGTAGCCTTTGGCTTTGATTTCAAACGCATTAGCACCGAGGCTGGCGAAGGTGTCGCCCAGCGAGTGGCGCATGGCGTCGATGGCCGTGAGAATGCCCACCAAGGCCATCAGCCCGATACTGACGATGAGCGCCGTAAGAATGGTGCGCAGCAAATTGCCGGAAATGGAGCGCAGGGCTTCGCGGATGTTTTCGAGGAAACTCATAAAATCGCAGATGTAGCAGATGGCGCGGCTTACGCAAACCAGATTAGGCCGACGTGGCACCGGAGCGAGTGGCGCAGGACGGCGGGCAAAGTTCGACGCTATGCCCGTACCTTGAACTACGTTTGTTCTCGCCCCGTTTGCCTCGTTGGCTTGTTGGTCCTCAAATCTATGTCCGTGAAGCGTCTTTCATTTTTGCTGGTGTTGCTGGCCGGTTGGCTGGCCCATACCCTCCCGGCGTTTGCCAACCATATTTTCATCCCGATGGACAACACCCAGAAGGAAAGCCTGAAGGCCTATGGCCTGTGCTACTGGGCGTTGAGCAAGCAGATTGAAATTGATTGGCTGCTTAATTATAAAGGTGGCTCGTTTGCCTGCGAGGCGCAGCCGGCCGTGGAAAACGAGCTGGCCGTGCGCGGCATCACGTTCCAAACCATCTCGGAGGCGCAGTATACCAGCATCTTATCCGAGATAGCTGACCCCAACGCCAACATGGACTTGATGAAGCTGGAGAAGGTGCCCAAAATCGCGGTGTACACGCCCAAGGGTAAGCAGCCCTGGGACGACGCCGTGACGATGGTGCTGACTTATGCCGAAATCCCGTACGATAAGATTTACGACGACGAAGTGCTGACGGGCGTGCTACCCAAATACGACTGGCTGCACCTGCACCACGAGGACTTTACGGGCGAGTACGGAAAGTTTTATCAAACCTACCGCTACGCGCCCTGGTACCAGCAGCAGCAGCGCGAGGCCGAGGCCGCCGCCAAGCGCAACGGCTTCAAGAAAGTGAGTGAGATGAAAGCGGCCGAAGCTGTGAAGATGCAGGAGTTTATCGCGGGCGGCGGGTTTATGTTTGCCATGTGCTCAGCCACTGACTCTTACGATATTGCCCTGGCCGGCCTGGGCGTGGATATGGCCGCCGAGATGTACGACGGCGACCCCGCTGACCCTAACGCGCAGAGCAAGCTCAATTTCAACCGCACGCTGGCGTTCCAGAACTTTCACTTGCGTACCAACCCGCTCGAATACGAGTATTCCGACATCGACATGGAGCCGCGCGAGCGCGGCTTGTACGAGCAAAACGATTACTTCCAGCTCTTTACCTTCTCGGCCAAGTACGACCCGGTGCCGACCATGCTGACCCAGAACTACGAAAAAACCATTCACGGCTTCATGGGCCAGACTACGGCCTTCCGCAAAAGCCTCATCAAGCCCGACGTGATAATCATGGGTGAAACCAAGCAAACCGGCGAGGTTCGCTACCTGCACGGCACGCTGGGCAAAGGCACCTGGACGTTCTACGGCGGCCACGACCCCGAAGACTACCAGCACTTGGTGGGCGAGGAGCCCACCGACTTGTCGCTGCACCCCAACTCGCCCGGCTACCGGCTTATCCTAAACAACGTGCTGTTTCCGGCGGCTAAGAAGAAGAAGCTGAAGACGTAAGCCGGCTCAAGCCCTTTGCAACGAAACCCTGGCCATACTGCCGGGGTTTTATTTGGTAATCCCTACCCCCCTGCCGCCGCGTAAGTGGCGTATCATTCTGCCTGGGCTTCGCGTTACTTAGGTGCGCGGCTTACGCTTTGCCCACCCTACCTGCTTTCCTGATGGACGAACTCAATCACGCCAACTACGGCCTTTCGGCCGAGCCCGAAACCACTGCTACTGCCGAAGTTGACAACTCCCTGCCTCGTGCCGTGCTGCGGCAGGGTACCCATTTCCTGCTTGATGGCAGCTGGCGCTTTGCTATTGATGCCGAAGATATTGGCCTGGACAACGACTGGGCACTGGGCCACCAGTACGACTACACGGCGCAGTGGCCGGGCTCGATTGAGGAGCACATGGCGCGGGCGCACAACAATATGGGGCCGGCCTGGCAAGACAAGGTAGTGGCCTGGTACGAGCGCGAGTTTACCCTGCCCGAGGTAGCCGAAGCGCAGTCGCGTTCGCTGTTTCAGCTCACCTTCGGGGCTTGCGGCTATGAAACGCGGGTCTGGCTCAATGGCCAGCTGCTGCAAACCATTGAGGGCGAAACCATTCACTACGGCGAGTACACCTCCTTCTCGTACGAGCTGCCCGAAGCCAATCTGCACCTCGTCAACCGCCTCACCGTGCGCGTGGCCGACACGATGGATGCCGAAACGACGCGCGGCAAGCAAGAATCGCACGTATACAAGCGCGGCGGCATCTGGTACCAGACCTACACGGGCGCCGTGCGCTCGGTGTGGCTCGAAACCGTGGAGCGCAACCGCCTGCGCTCGCGGGTGGGGGTAGTGAGCGTGGTGGAAGACCAGCTCGTGCGCTTCAACCTGACCTTGCGCCTGCACGATGGCGGCAGCTACCTGGTTCGGCTGCAAGCCTTTGAGAGCGACGCGCCCGCTGGCACTGCGCCCCTGGCCACGTCAGATTTTCCGATTACGATGGACGCTGGCCAGCACGACCAGCGCTTTGTGCTCGAAGTGCCCGGCGCCGAGGTATGGTGCCCCGAAAATCCGCACCGCTACCGCCTAGTAGCCCAACTCATCGACCAAAGCGGCTACGCATCCCAGATTGAGGCGCGGTTCGGCTTGCGCAAGATTGAGTCCAGGGGCCGCCGTATTTACTTGAACAACAAGCCCATTTACCTCGACGGCATTCTTTACCAGCCGGGCACCGCCACCTTTGCCGAGATGCAGCGCCACATGTACGCCATGAAGGCGCTGGGCTGCAACCTGGTGCGCGTGCACATTGCCGGCATCGACCCGCGCATCTACAACCTGGCCGACGAGCTGGGCCTGCTGCTGTGGGTGGAGGTACCCAGCCCGC
>CALMOO010000658.1:1259-5051 GCA_937871705.1 uncultured Hymenobacter sp. | reverse complement strand
GAAGTGGATATGGAAAGCGAAGCGCGCCTCAAGCGCAGCCGCCGCACCGATATCCGCAGCGGCTACTCGGCCCAGACCATGATTACCGAGTACGGCACCAGCAAGCCTACCGACGAGGTAATGGCATTCAATCAGTTGAAGTATGGCCGCTTCGTGGGGGAAGATGGGGACCGTGTCCTGCTCCAATATGCAGACACCCCTGACATGAAGCCTAGCGTGGATACGCTCGAGGCGCCGGATGCCTCAGAACGCTATCAGACGGACGGTGAAAGTCTGAAGGCCGACATCCGCGCTGTTTTTCAGATTCCCACGCCGCTCTATGGCGAGGCTACGGCCGGCAAGCTGGGCACCAGCCAAGAGATGGAGGATGCTACGCTTTACGTGCAAAATATAGTGGTCAACACCGACCAGCGCAGCATCGAGCGCACGTGCACCGTCGTGTTCAGCACCTTCCAGCGGCCCGACCAACCGGATGTGCCGGTCTGCCCCACTGGTGATTACTCAATTGAAAACCTGAGCCTGGCACCGGTGGCCGATGCGGAGGAAGACAATCCATCAGCTGAAGTGCTCAAGAAACTCACCAAGCTTTCCCCGCTGGTAGCCAACAAGGTGCTCGACTCGATGAGTCAGCAGCAGATTCTCGACCTCATTGGCCTGCAAGTAGACGGGCCGCCCGCTCCTAAACCTGCCAATGGAACCGATACTGCTCCTCTTAACTAAAGCGGATTTCGCCGCTTACGCCGACCTGCCCGAGTCGCTGGACATGGACCGCTTGCAGCCGCACATGCTGGCTGCCCAGCTGCACCGCCTCCAGCCCGTGCTCACCGAGCCGCTGCTGCAGGAGCTGCTGCGCCGGGTATCGACGGAGCGCGCTGCGGCCAGTACCGAGACGCCGGCGCCCTTGAATGAGCCCTGGCAGGGCTTACGGAAAAAATCGGTGCCGCTGGTAGCCTGTGCTTCGCTGGCCAGGTACATGCCGTTTTCGCAAACCACCGTCACCAGTCACAGCCTGGTGCAGAAAACCAGCCAGTACAGCCAGCCAGTGGACGGGCGCGAGTTAGCCCGCATGGCCAGCATCTACGACGGCGAAGCCCTGAGCCACGAGGTCACGCTGCGCGCCTGGCTACACGTCAACGGCCACCTGTTCTCGGGCTTCTACCCGCAGGCTACGGCGTGCGGGCGCGTCGAGACGAGCAGCACCCCGAGCGTCGTGGTGCAAGCCATTCGCCGCCCGGATGATGAGCCAGGCTCCTACCCCCACTACCGCCGCTAATCGCTCCTTTTCTATGCAAACAGGTACCCACTCTGGTTACACGCGCCCCGCGGAATACTCACCCCGCGGTCATCTCGCTGTCAAGCCTTCCGAAAAAATGTCGCCCCTGGTGCGCGAATTGGTCGCCAGCGAAGGCCAGCCAATTGGCGAGCAGCGGCTGGTAGCCCAGCCCCTCACCGAGCAGGAGCTAACGAGCGAGGAAAAGTCGCTCAGGCGCCAACTAAAAATCATCGTCCGTCGCCTTAACCAAATCGGGGTGGCCAAAAAAGCCCTACCCCCACCCCATGCCTGAGACCACCGACAGCACTATCGATAAGCTCAAGGTCTGGGCCTTTCCGGCGTTACTGGGCGTGCTCAACATTGTCTTAACCAGCCAAATAAGCAGCTACACGAGCAAGATTGAGGAAACCAATAAGGTCATTACTGAGCTCAGCACCACCGTCAAGCTCGAAACCCTGGAGCGCCAATACCTCACCCAGCGCGTGACCAACCTGGAAGCGGCTAAAGCGGACGCAGCGGCCACCCACAAGGAATTTGACCAGCGCCTGAACTCGCTCGAGCAGCGGGCGGCCATGTACGACCAGTTTATGAGCACCCACAAATAAGATGTTCTCTTTCAAAAACTTCTACAAACCAGCCCCGGCCCAGGTGCAGCGCATCGCCGCCGTCTGCAAGGCCCTGGGCGGTATGACGGCGCCGGCTGCGCTCACGGAAAAGTACACCTGGCTGGCCGCCGCTGGCTTCGTGCTGGCCATCATCGGCGAGAGCCTGGAAAAGCTCACGGCGGCCCCACCGCCCGCCGCTGGGCCTAACCCCGCCACTGACCCTACGGCTACTGCCTAGACCTAATTCACTCGCTTCCTTTTTTCTGCAAAAATGAGACGCTACCTACTCGCCGTCGCTATGCTCAGCCTAGCCGCTTGCTCTACCTCCCGCCACGCCGGCGAGGGCATTGGCTACACGCCCAACCACCTCACGCGCCAACTACCCGTGCCGGCGCCCGACTCGGAACCGACACCACCCCATGCCGAGCCCAGGGCAAAGCCGAGCTTCTTCCATCAGCTGTTTCCGGGCAAGCAGCCGGCGCCAGCTGCGCAGGCCAGTGACTGGGTAACGCCCGCCAGCGGGCACGCCAGCCAGGTGCCTAAAAAGTGCAAGGGCTGCACCTTCAACCTGGTAGCCGGCAACCAGACCAATGCGGGCAAGAAAGCGCAGGTAGCCGCGGGTGCCGGGGCCGTGGCCAGTGTGACGGGTAAGAAGTCGGGCCCGGCGGTAATAGCCTCCGATAGCTCGACGCTGAACGCCGTGGCGGGTGGGGGCAACCTGGCCGCCGTGCAAGGTGACGGCAACACCACTACCCTCACCAAGCAGGATACCACCAAGGAAGCGCCCGGCCTGCTGGCCACTATAGCCAACAATGCTACTGCCTGGCTGCCCTGGGTACTGGGTGGGCTGGCGGTGGCCGGCATCGGCTATGGCATTTACTATTTCTGGTTTCTCATTCCACGCCGCAAGTCGGCTGCTAACCAAGCTTAATCGATGACGAACAACTTAAAAGTAGACGTCGCCGGCCGGGCTTTTATTACCCACGAAGAGGGCGAACTCCTGCACACCTATAAATGCGTCGCTGGCAAAGACACAATTGGCGTCGGTCACACCGGTGCTGACGTGCATCCAGGCATGGTCATTACCCACGAGCAAAGCCAGGCGCTGCTCAGCCGGGACCTAGCCCGCTTCGAAGCGGCCGTGAACAAGCTGGTAACCGTGCGGCTCAATCAGCACCAATTCAACGCCCTGGTCAGCTTCGCCTTCAATCTTGGTGATGGCGCCTTAGCTAAGTCTAGCTTACTCAAGCTCGTCAATGCTGGCGGCAATGCTGATGAAGATGCGGGGGTGCTGACGCACTGCTTTGCCATTTGGCAGAATGTGAACGGCAAGCCGAATGCCACCATACATGCCCGCCGCCTGCGGGAAGCTGCCCTTTTCTTAACTCACTAATCTTTTTTCTGCGATGAAATTCTTTGCCATTTTCTTTTTAATACTCACCGCTGGGTGCGCAGGCTTCTGGATTGGCGATAAGCCCGGCTCGGGCATGGTGTACCCGACCGCCTTCTTTGCCGTGCTGGGTGCGGGCGTGATGTACCGCAATTGGCGCAAGAATGGCAGTGCCTTCAGCGATTCAGCGGGAGGGCGCTAGATGGTAGCACTCCTCTTCGCTCTCTATACCATCCTGAGCGGGGCGCAGCAGGGCATCATCACCTGGCTGTTTCGAGAGTATGTACCTGAGAGCCGTAAGGACTGGGTACATGCGGCGCTGCACTATGGCGGCGTGCTCATCTACCTGGTGCTGGTGGCGGGCGTCGGGTACCACCTCTCGCAGGCCTGGCTAGTGGTGCTCATTGAGGCGGTCCTACTGCGGGCCTTACTCTTCGACCTCTGTTTAAGCCTATCGCAGTCCTGGTTCAACAAGCGAGAGGGCAGGCCAGCCGAGTCACTGTTCAAAATGGGCACCATTGCTA
>CALMOO010000658.1:0-1249 GCA_937871705.1 uncultured Hymenobacter sp. | reverse complement strand
GTTGGCGACCGGGCTATCCGCTGGCTGGCCATGAAGCTGAGCTGGCCACCTGAGCGGCTGCGGCTAGTGCTCTGGCTGCTGTGCCTAGTGCTGGCGATAGCTGCTTACTGGCTACTGCTCAAGTAAACGACACCACCCCGCCCGACCTGACTGCGCGCCGGCACACCGTGTCAGGCAGGCCGTAGCGGGGCCTGACCCCTCCGAGGTGCATATCGGACAGCGCGCACGCGCTTCATCGTGTACGTTCTGCCAAGGCCGCCTAGCGCAAGATGGGCGGCCTTTTACAGCTATCAACTATCCGGCGGTCGGGTATGCTGCCACGTGACGTATTACTGTGTAGCCCTTTTGTCGAGTGGGGCGCTATTGGTGTGAGTTATAAGTTATAACTGAAAAGCCCTGGCCGGTTAGCGGTCGGGGCTTTTTGCTTTCAATTAGGAGCAGGGCTGTAACGTTTGGATTATTTGCCCGATACTAAGGCAGAACCTCCAGAGGTTTGTCTCATTTAGAAAACCCCGTCTGGCTCAGATGGGGCTTTTTATTCCGTTAAAACTACGGTTTAAACCACTTCCCAAACTCCTCCTTGCTTACTACCAGCTGCCAGCTATAGCAGCCCCTGTGGGTGCAAAGCATCAGGTCGTCCCCACTCGGTCGCATCCTTGACCGCTTGCAGGACGACTGCCCGCCCCACGCGCTCGACTTCAGCTGGGTGCTGCGCCAAGTAGTAATCGGTGAGGTGCTCGGCAAAGCCATTCGGGCCGAGTTGCTTCATCAGCCCCCGCGGGGCGCGCACGGCAATACGGTCCTCTTGGTAGAGTTCCTGCTGAAATTCCAGCACAATCGGGTCGGCAGTAGGGTCTACTAGCGAGACGCCAAGTTGAAAGTTGTCTGGGTTGGTCATGCGTGCTACTTAGTTAAGAGTTACTTCTTGGTCTACCTACTTCACAAACTGCTCCACCATCACGGTCAGCACCCGCCTAGGTTGCGGCGCTCGATTTGCCCTTGGTTTTCCATTAAAAAACAGCTGCCTGGGTGCGAAACTGGGTGCAAATAATAAAAAAGGCCCTTAACGATACCGTTAAGGGCCTTTAAGTGGAGCTGCAGGGATTCGAACCCTGGTCCAGACAAGGAAGCCGGCGTGCTTTCTACGTGCGTAGTCTGGCTTGTTTTATTCGT
The DNA here is from genome assembly GCA_937871705.1 of uncultured Hymenobacter sp. Classification (GTDB taxonomy): domain Bacteria; phylum Bacteroidota; class Bacteroidia; order Cytophagales; family Hymenobacteraceae; genus Hymenobacter. The sequence goes on along the minus strand of CALMOO010000658.1, from coordinate 76 downwards.
GGCAAACCGGGCACCAGCCTGGCCTATAGTTTGCCCTTAGCAGCAGTTGAGTTTCGCCGCGCAGTCACTACTCCTG
>CALMOO010000657.1:73335-105386 GCA_937871705.1 uncultured Hymenobacter sp. | reverse complement strand
TTTTAGCTCGAAACTGGCCCAAGTCTCTTAACTTTTAACACAGTTCATGATAAGTCGCAATGACGGCGTAGCCGTTGCTTTTGGCCTGGGCAATCCAGCTTTTGGCTTGGCTCACATAGCCCGGCTCAATCTCGATGCGCACGGTTTTAATCTTGGTTTGCTGCTTCATCAGCGACCAGCCAAAGTTGGGGTTGCCGCCGTTATAGTACGAGGGCTGCAGGTTGACACCGTTGCCGAGGCCAGCAGTGAGGTTGGTACTGACCGCCGCCGTGGCTTGCGGGGCCGGAGCTGGAGTTTGGCTGGCGCAGCTAGCTAGCAGGCTGCCGGCCAAGAGGCTAAGCAGGGGCAGGAATGCCCGGCGACCGGGCAGGGAAAAGGTAACCATAGAAGAATGGGGTGAAGGTGGGAAACTATTGCCCTGCAAGGTTCATCCGCGTTCAAAAAACTGGGTAATCAATTTTTAGCATTTACCAAGCAAGTTTTAGCCGACTGATAGGATTCGGGCAACTACTTGCCCAACTAGCCCCGGTTCCCCGTCCTAGCAGCGAGTGACGCGCTTAATGAGGCTGGCCAGGCTAGCGCCCGCTAGGACCTAGTATTGGTAGCGTGCAAGAAAATGCTAGTTTAGTATTAACGGTAAGAAATTGACAATCTTATCTTTACGCCTAGTAAACAGGCGCCGGATGACCGGAAAGCACTACCCTAAAAGGCTTTCTCGCTGAAGCCATTACGTTCCATTTCCACCCTACCTATGTTTCATCTATACACGCTTAGCCACCGGCTAGCCTGGCTCGGCTTGCTCGTTGCCGGCAATATGCTGCTCGGCCCCTTCGGCGCAAGGGCACAGGCATCTACTCCCATTCACTTAGAGGCCGAAGATGCCAGTAGCAGTGGGCCTCGCGTAGTGACTACCACGCCCGGCTACTCGGGCACGGGCTACCTGGCCGACTTTTCGAGTCCAACCGACAGCATTACGTTTACGGTGCCCATTGCCACGTCCGGACGCTACGACCTGCTGGTGCGCTACACCTCACCTGCAGGCAGCCGCAATACTACGGTAGTAGTCGATGGCGCTGCCGCCACCAAGTCGCTTACTGCTGCCACGGGCTTTGCCTCGCTGACGGCGGGGCGCTACCAGTTGGCGGCCGGTTCGCACAAGATTAAAATCGGCGCTAACCAGGGCAACTACGGAATCGATTACATTGAAGTAACGCAGGCCGTCATTCCGGTTACGCCGCTGGTCAATGGTCGGGCCGAGGCCGAAAACGGCGTGCTGGCCGGCACCACGGTCGCGACTTCGCCCAGCGGCTTTTCGGGTACCGGCTACGTCACAGGCTTTACTAACAGCGATGCCAACAATGTGACGCTCAACCTCGACGTGCCTACTACGGGGCTCTATAAGCTCACCATCGGCTACACCTCTCCCTACGGCTTGAAGGGGTACAACCTGCAGGTGAATGACGAGCAAAACAGCGGCTTTTTTCAGGGTACTACTGCGGGCAGCGATTTTAGCTCGGTGAATGCGGGCAATTATCTACTGTATCAGGGCCTGAATACGATAACTATTGGTGGCAACTACGGCTACTATGGCGTCGACTACGTGCAGCTAGCCCCTGTAGTCGTGACGCCACCCGCCAAGCCCGCCAAGCAACTCAGCGACCCGCTGGCCTCGGCCAGCACCGAGTCCTTATTTGCCTACCTGGTAGACCTCTACGGCACTAAGACGCTTTCGGGGCAGCAAGACGACCAGATGGGCACAACTAACTCGGAGGTGTCCTACGTGCTGGCTACTACTGGCAAGGAGCCGGCTATTGCCAGCATGGACCTCTACGACTACTCGACGGCGCCAGTGGCGGCCTACGGCACCCCCAGCGGCACCACCGAGCGTTACCTCGACTGGGCTAAGCGCGGCAACGGCCGCGGCATTGCTAGTCTCATTTGGCACTGGCGCTCGCCGGCCGACATTACGGCTACGGCCGGGGGGCAGGTAGACCCTAGCGGGGCGTTTTACACCAAAAACACAACGTTCAACATTGCCACCGTGCTGGGCGATACGGTGGCGCAGGCCATGCGCTACCACCTGCTGCTGCAAGACATTGACCTGATTGCGGCCCAGCTCAAGAAGTTTCAGGCGGCCGGCGTGCCGGTGCTGTGGCGCCCGCTACACGAAAGCCCAGGCAATTTTTTCTGGTGGAATGCCCAGGGTCCGGCGGCTTTTAAGCAACTCTGGCAGCTGCTCTACATGCGCCTCACTACCCGCCACCAACTCCACAACCTGATTTGGGTGTACTCGACCACCGAAAGTCCATCGCTCGACTACTACCCCGGCGATGCCTATGTAGACGTAGCAGGCGAGGACGTGTACGCTAGCGCCACGGCCAACATGAGCAATAACTGGGCGGATATGCAAACGCTTTTCGGCGGGAAGAAGCTCATCACGCTCTCGGAAACCGGCAACCCGCCCGATCCCGATAAAATCCGGGCTTACGGCACCCAATGGTCGTGGTTTAACTCGTGGCAGGGCAGCTACGTGCGCAGCCAGCCCGCGGCTTACCTTCGGCGCGTGTACAACGACCAAGTTATCATCACCCGCGATGAGCTGGCCGATTGGTACGCTTATGCGCTGCCTACCCGTACTGCCACTGCCGCCAGCGCCAGCCTTAGTGCCTACCCCAACCCCGTCAGCGGGGCTAGCCTGACCATCAAGCTTACCCTGCCCAATGCTGCGGCCGAGGCCGATGTGACCCTGCTCAACAGCCTAGGCCAACGGGTGGCCGGGCTGCGCACAACCCTATTGGCCGGCGCCAACCAGCTGCAGCTGCCCTTAACCGGAGTGGCCCCCGGCGTCTACCAGCTGCTGGTGCGCACCAACAGCCAGCCCTTGCTAGTGCAGCGCGTGTTAGTGAACTAGGGCTACTGGCTAGTACAAGAAAGGCTGCTGGCGTAGGCTGGCAGCCTTTCTAGGCGAAATACCACTGCCTAGCCGTGGAGCGGCCAGCATCTTGGTGGTCAGGTCGCGCTTACTCTGCCAGACCATCAGGGCCAAATGAGCAAGACTAGGTTATAAAAGTATCACTAGCACGACAGGGTGATGCCAGCTTAGGTACCTAACAAACAGCTGGAAAAGACAATTTTGGCCAGGTGCAGCCCCAGGTGGGTGAACAATTATGAATAACAAACGCCAAAATACCATTAGAATGAACGCAGGGTTAGCTAGGACTTTTGTCTTCATACTTCTTCAATAAATCCCACCCTCATGAAAATCCCTTTACAGACCGTGGTGGTGCTCGTGTGCAGTACCTCCCTAGCGTTTGCGCAGCAACGAACGGTGCAGGGCGTCGTGACCGACAGCAAGGGCGAGCCGCTACCCGGGGCCACCATTTTGGTGAAAGGCACTACCACGGGCGCTACTGCCGATGCCACCGGCAGCTTTCAGCTAGCCCTGCCCTCCGGCGCTACCACCCTGGTGGTTAGCTCGGTGGGGTCGAGGTCGCAGGAAGTTGCCATCGGCAACCAGACTTCGCTGCGCATCGGCCTAGAAGCCAACGAGCAGGCTCTCAACGATGTAGTGGTAATCGGCTACGGCACGGCCCGCAAGAGCGACCTCACTGGCGCGGTGGCGTCTGTAACGGGCGCGCAGCTCACGCAGGTAGCTACGCCCGACCCAGTGCAGGCGCTGCAGGGCCGAGTGGCTGGCGTCGATGTAACTTCTAACAGCGGCCAGCCCGGCTCGGGCACCCGCATCCGGGTGCGCGGCGTAGGTACCATTAACAACAGCGACCCCCTGTACGTGGTGGACGGATTCCTGACCTCCGACATCAGCTTTTTACTGCCCGAGAATATTGAGTCGACCGAGATTCTAAAGGATGCCTCGGCCACGGCCATCTACGGCTCGCGTGGAGCCAACGGCGTAGTAGTTATCACCACCAAGCATGGCAAAACAGGCAAGCCGCAATTCAATCTGAGCAGCTACGTGGGCTTTCAGCAAATTCGTAAAAAGCTGGACTTAACTAATGCCGCCCAGTACGCAACGCTGGTAACCGAAGCCTACACCAACGAGGGCGCGACGCTGCCCGCTGACCTGGGCGCCCAGCTGCCCAATGCCATCGCCACCAACGCGCAGGGCACCAACTGGCAGGACCTGGTAAGCCAGCGCGGCATCATTGAAAGCTACAACTTATCCGTATCGGGCGGCAACGAACAGAACCGCTACCTGGTAAGCGGGGCCTACTTCCAGCAGGACGGCATTGTGAAGAACTCGGGCCTTAAGAAGTACATCGTTCGCCTCAACGACGACCTGGTGCTGACCAACCACGTGAAAGCCGGCCTGTCGGCGACCTTCACCCACTCGCAGCTGCTGGCCAACAGCGGCGGCGGCAACCCGCTCTTCAACTCCTCAATTACGGCTAGCCCGCTCTCCAGCCCCTACAATGCCGATGGAAGCTACGCCTACGACCAGATTACGAGCTTCACGCCCAATCTGGCGCGCGTTATCGATGAGCAGCAGTACAACAAGACGAACACCAATGACTTGTTTACCAATGCGTATGTTGACATAAGCATATTCAAAGGGCTGTCATTCCGCTCAAATTTTGGCGTTCGCTACACCAACAGCAACCCGCGGATTTACCTACCGCAGTACTACCTGGGCGCCAATGACCAACGCTCCATTAGCTCCCTCCAGGACACTCGTACCCAAACCTTGGGCTACGTGTGGTCGAACTTCCTTAACTACAACTTGGACTTGGGCGACAACAGCTCGTTCTCGGCCACGCTGGGCCAGGAGGCCCAGGAAACTACCTATAACGGCACGCAGATTACGGCTTACGACGTGCCGATTGACCCTAACCTGCAGTATGTCACGGCAGCCCGCAACTCGGTACCGTCCATTGGACAGCTACTGCCCTCCGATAACTCGCTGCTGTCGTATTTTGCCAGGGCCAACTATAGCTATAAGGACCGGTACTTGCTAACCGGGACCGTGCGCCTGGACCAGACCTCCAAGTTTCTGCCGGCCGTGCGCCGTGGCGTGTTCCCATCGGTAGGGGCAGCGTGGCGCATCTCGAACGAAGATTTTCTGAAGAGCGTGAGCGCTATTTCGCTGCTCAAGCTGCGAGCCAGCTACGGAGGGGTAGGCAACCAGAATGCTGCCCCTAGCTACGGCTTCGCGTCGGTAGCGCTAAACCAGCAGAACTACGTATTTAATAACACGCTGACCCCTGGCCTGGCCGTGGCGCAGCTGAACAACCCTAACCTGAAGTGGGAAACGGCGATTACCACCGACTTTGGCTTGGACCTGGACCTGCTGGAGAGCAAGCTCTCATTTACGGCTGACTACTTTGAGCGGCGTACCAAGGATATGATTGCCCTATTGCCGGTGCCCGATTACGTGGGCCAGGGACCGTCTTCGGCCAACGTGGCCTCCCTGCGCAACCGTGGCTTGGAGCTGGCCCTGACTTACCGCAATACAGTTGGCAAGCTCGGCTACTCGGCCAACGTCAACTTCACGGCCATCAACAACCGGATCACTAGCCTGGGCGGCGCTACCCCCATTGCCAGCGGCAACGTGCTCTCGGCATTTGGCAACACCACCCTCACCGACGTGGGCCACGAGGTAGCGTACTTCTACGGCTTGCAAGCGCAGGGCGTGTTTCATAGCCAGGCCGATATCGACGCGTATAAGAACGCAGCCGGCACGCTTGTACAGCCCAATGCCAAGCCCGGCGACGTGAAGTACCAGGACGTCAACGGCGATGGCAAGATTGACCCCACCGACCGCACATACTTAGGCAGCGGCACGCCCAGCTTCAGCTACGGCGCCTCCCTGAACCTGACGTACAGCAGCTTTGATTTTCAGATTTTACTCTATGGCGTGCAGGGCGCAGAGGCGGTGAATGCCCCATCGTTCAACCTGTTGAAATCCAGCGCTATCGGTAGTTCCTGGAGCAATTTTTACGCTTCGCGCCTCGACCGCTGGACCCCCAGCAACCCTAACTCGGACCAGCCCCGGATGACATCAGCGAAGACTGACAACGACCTGTTCAGCAGTCGCTACGTGGAGAACTCCAGCTACCTGCGTGCCCGCAATATGCAGCTGGGCTATACCCTACCCACTACCTTCCTTTCCAAGTACCAGGTGGCTAGCCTGCGGGTGTACGTGTCGGTTGATAACCTGTTTACCATCACCAAGTACACGGGCCTCGACCCGGAAATCTCAGCTTCCGGCTACTACAACAACCCGCTAGCCTACGGCGTGGACTTTGGCAACTACCCCCAGCCGCGCACTTACCGCCTAGGCGTCAACGTGAATTTTTAATCTGATTTTGATTAGCAAGCACTTGTCAGAGCTGCGCCAGGCGCGCGATGACGGACGAGCTAACAATCAGCCATCAATCAGCAACCATCAATTATGAAACTTACCCACCCCGCTCGCCTGCTGGCCCTGACCGTACTGGTCGTGCTATCGCAGGGCTGCAAGAATTATCTGGATAAGGAACCCCTGGGCTCTACTACCCAGGCCAGCCTCTTTTCAGACCCCGTGAACGCCGTGCAGGCCGTGAATGCCATCTACGATGCAGCCTCCTGGGACGAGGGCCCCAAGTGGGGCTACGGCGACTACGTTGGCCACATGTACGAGTGGATGTTTGGCGACATAATGAGCGACGATGCCGAGAAGGGCAGCACGCCCAGTGACTTCTCGCAGCTACAGGACCTAAAAACCTGGACTACTACGCCTTCCAACGCCATCATTAGCACGCTTTGGTCGCACAGCTTCACGGGCATTGGCCGCGCCAATACGGTGATTAACAATGTGGACGGGGGGACCATTGATGCTGCTCTCAAGAGTCGGCTTAAGGGCGAGGCGCTGTTCTTCCGGGCTTATAATTACTTCTATTTGGTGCGGCTGTTTGGGGGCGTGCCCCTTTTTGAGCAGGCCGTGCTGCCGACCGATGCCGCCAATGTGAAGCGCGCCAGTATTGCCGACACTTACGCCTTTATCGAAAAAGACCTAAAAGCCGCCGCGGCCCTGTTGCCCGAGAAGAAAGCTTATGCCGCCACCGACCTAGGCCGGGCTACTAAGGGCGCCGCCAACGCCTATCTGGCCCGCGTCATCCTGTACGAGCTGGGTACCGTGAACGCTGCTAACCACACCTGGCAGGATGTGTACGACTTAACGAGCACCGTTATCTCGTCGGGGCAGTATGGCTTGGAAACGAACTACGCGGCCATTCACCAGGAAGTAGCCGAAAATGGTACGGAGTCCATTTTTGAGCTGCAGTTTGCCGTTTCTCCCGAGGGCTACGGACCAGTAAAGACGGGCACGACCAACAATGTCTTTCAAAACAACCGTAAAACCTTCGGTTACGGCTTCAACAACCCGACCCAGAACCTCTTCGATGAGTTTGAGCCCAACGACCCCCGCCGCCTCGTGACCTTTATCAAAGACCAGGACGTTGTACTAGGGGTTCTGAACAAGGTAGACCGCTCGGAGAACGATACGGGGTATCTCAACCGCAAAGTAGCCATCATTGCGCCGCCTCAAAACAAGGCTAGCGGCCAGAACATCCGCAAGATGCGCTACGCCGACGTGCTGCTGATGAAGGCCGAAGCCGCCGCGCGGCTCGGCAAAAATAGCGAAGCTGTAGGCTTGGTCAACCAAGTGCGTGCGCGCGCCCGTGCTTCCACCAAGCCCCCGGGCACTACGCTCGGCTCCATGGCCTACGAGTCCGCTAACGTGCCGGCCGGCACCCTACCCGACCTGGACGCCAGCCTCTCGGGACAAGCGCTGCTCACCGCCATCTGGCACGAACGCCGCGTAGAGCTAGCCGAAGAAACCCTACGCTACTGGGACTTGGTGCGCACCGGTCGCTACCTGCCTAGCTTGCCGGCCGACGCGCGCACCCGCTGCCTTACCCACGTTACTAGCGAAACCAGCGTAAACCCCTTCCCGCTACTGCCCATCGAACTCATTGACGCTCAGACTTGGGGTCTTACTCAAAACCCGGGCTACTAGCCCACCTGGGCTTGGCTAGCGGGGTAGCGATGCGTTGCTCACGCTCACGCGGCTACTGTTTGTAAACGTGAGGTCTTTACCATTGCGCCGGGGCTGCCAAACGCAGTCCTGGCGTACTTTTTTATTTATGTGGCGTCTTCTTCTTCGGTGCAGTCACACTGCCCTACTACTAAGCGGGCTGCTTGGGGGGCTGGCAGCCAACGCCTTTTCCGCTCAGCTAGTCCCGGTGTACAACATCGTTGACTACGGGGCGCGGGCGAGTGCTACGGCCAATTCGCAGGCCGCTATTCAGCGAGCCATTGAGGCGTGTGCGCGGGCGGGGGGCGGGCAGGTGCTGGTGCCAGCTGGCACGTTTGCCACGGCTAGCCTCTACTTGCGCAGCAACATCGACCTGCACCTGGCCAGTGGCGCCACGCTCCTGGCTTTGCCTGATTCGACGCTGTATCACAACGACAAGGCCGGGCTGCTCGATGCCGGCGACAGCTTTATTCCGGCCTTAGTGGTAGCCAAAAACCTAACCAATATCAGTATTACCGGGCCGGGCGCCATCCGGGGCGAGCCGCGCTTCGCGAGCGTACTCGTGGCCGCGCCCGACGCCTACCCCGGCTGGACTGTCAATGCCGAGCGGGCCGGTGTGGACATGCATGCGCCCCGCGTGCGCAACCCCAAAATTTCGCTGGTTTATTTTTCAGCCTGTCAGAATGTTACCCTGCAGGATATTCAGGTTATCGACTCGCCTAACTGGAGCTGCCACCTGCAGTGGTGCCACGACGTGATGGTGAGCGGCCTGCGCATCAGCTCCAGCCTCGAACGGGGCGCTAATTCGGACGGGCTCGACCTTGACGGCTGCAAGCGGGTGCTGGTGTCAGATTGCATTATCCGCACCGGCGACGACGCTATCTGCCTGAAGACCACCCGGCAGGGTGGCCGTTCGGAAACGTGCGAAGACATTACGGTGACGAACTGCACGCTGGCGTCGAGCTCGTGCGCCCTGAAAATTGGTACCGAAACGAACGCCGACTTTCGCCGCATTCTGTTCACTAATTGTACCATCAACGACACCAATCGGGGGCTAGGCATCATCGTGCGCGACGGGGCCACCGTGGAGCACGTGGTGTTTAGCAACGTCGTGCTCGACTGCCGCCGCAAGCCGTTTTTCTGGTGGGGCAACGGCGAGGCGTTTCACTTGACGGTGCTCAAGCGCAACGCTGGCTCCAAAGTAGGCCGCATTGCGCACGTGCGCATTTCGGGCCTGAGCGGGCGGGTTGAAGGCACTTCCACTATCACCGGCTTTGCGGGCGAAGGTGCGACGGCCTACGCGTCCATCAGCGAAGTGGAGCTAACTGACATTGACCTAAGCATGCAGCCCGAATCGGAGCGCGACCTGCGGGCCGACGACGGCCTGACCCTACGCAACGCCGAGCGCCTGGCCCTGCGCCACGTGCGCCTGACTTGGGATGCGCCCACGCCGGTGCCCAACTGGCGGCACGGACTAGCCCTGCATGCGGTGCGCGATTTCCGCATCGAGCAGTTTGAGAGCTTGGGCGCAGCTCCCGGTTTCGCCGCCCTGCTGCTGGCCGATACGCAGCGCGGCTGGCTGGGCTGGCCCGCGCTAGTCCCCAGTGGGCCGGTGTATTGCCAGATAGCCGGCGCCCAAACCCAGGTGCTCCGCATTCAGGCGGCGGGTGTTCGCCGCCTGCCGCAGCTAGCCGTGGAGCCCGCCGCTCGCAAAGCCATCACTTTAACTCGTTGACATCTTGAAAAATAGCAACAACTTATGCTGGCCTAGCTGCTGGTGCTGGCTGGTGCTGGCTAGCCTGCTGGGCAGCGGCTTAGCGCAGGCGCAGCCTCGCCCCATCGACCCGCAAGCCACGCCCGAGGCGCGGCAGCTGCTCAAGTATCTGTATAAGCTGCAAGGTAAAAAGACCCTGTCGGGGATGCACAATGTGCTGGGACGCATGTCGACCCCTAGCGACCGCGTGCAGCGCCTCACGGGCCACTACCCGGCCATTTGGGGCGGCGATTTTGGCTTTGCCGACTCGACCCACGACATTGACAACATTAAGTACCGCCCGCTGCTAGTACCGGAGATAAAAAAGCAGCACGCGCGCGGCGCCATCATCGTGCTGAGCTACCACCAGGCCAACCCCGCCATCGGTGAGCCGTGCCCGTTTGAGGGCGGCATCATCAGCAAGCTCAGCGATGCGCAGTGGCAGGAGCTGCTGACGCCCGGCACCCCACTCTACCAGAAGTGGGCCACGCAGATGGATTTGCTCGCCAGCCACTTGCAGCAGCTGCAGGCCGCGCACATTCCGGTTATTTTCCGACCTTACCACGAGATGAACGGGGGATGGTTTTGGTGGGGCGGCCGGCCCGGCGCGCAGGGCTATCTGGCCTTGTGGCGGCAGCTCTACACCTACTACACCGAGCACCATCAGCTGCACAACATCCTCTGGGCCTGGACACCCGACAAGCCCACCCCCGGCGTCGAGAACTTTTTTCCCGGCCGCGACCAGGTCGATGTGCTCGGCACCGACATCTACCCGCGCAAAGACAGCGCCGCCGTGGTGTACCCGCAGCGCTGGTACGACACCATGCACCGCCTGGCCGCCGGCAAGCCGCTAGCCCTCTCCGAAGCCAGCGCCTTGGTGCCGTTGGCGTTGTTTGCCAAACAGCCTTACGTGTGGTTTATGTCATGGGGCGAGATGCTGTTTAATGCCAATAGCGAGGCCGATATCAAGCGTACGTACCTCGACCCGCGCGTCGTGAATGCCGATAGGGCACCCCGGAGGCTGGCGAAGTAAGCGCAAGAAAATGAATGCTATGGTCTTATCCATCCTCCTCAGCCTGCTTGTCGGGCTAGCCCCACCTGCCGCCCCGTGCCCCAAAAACCTGCTTGCCAGGCTGCGCTCGCCGGTGCTTTTTCAGGGCGATGCGCGCACGGCCTACCGCGACCCGGCCCTGCTGTATTACCACGACTCTTTATTTGTATTTTTTACCCTAGTGCGGACCGAGGCTGATAACAAGGTGTATTCGTACACGGCCATGCGCCAGACCCACGATTTACGGCACTGGTCGGCCACGCGCATTCTCACCGCCCGCGACCAGCGCCTCGACTATAGCAGTCCCGGCAACGTGGTGCGTCAAGGCGACGAGTGGGTACTATGCCTGCAAACCTATCCGCGCCCCGACTACCTGGCCAACCAGATGCCGCGCTTCGGCACCGGTGAGGCGCGCCTGTTCACGATGCGCAGCGGCGACCTCTGCCACTGGAGCCCGCCCGAGCTGCTGCGGGTGAAAGGCCCCGAGGTGGACGAAAAAGCTCTGGGCCGCCTGATAGACCCGTATCTGCTGCAAGACAAAGACGACCCCGGCAAGTGGTGGTGCTTTTATAAGCAGAATGGCGTGAGCATGTCGTATTCTGCTGACCTGCGCACTTGGACTTATGCGGGTCACACCGACTCGGGTGAAAACGCCTGCGTGCTGGTCGAAAATGGCGAATACGTCCTGGTGCACTCACCCAAAAATGGCATTGCCTTCAAGCGCTCGCCCGACCTGCACACCTGGCGCGACTGGGGCCAGCCCGTGACGCTGGGCCAGGCCGATTGGCCCTGGGCGCAGGGCCGGCTCACTGCTGGCACCGTGCTCAACCTCAAGCAAAACCTAAGCTTCGGTAAGTATATAATGCTCTTTCACGGCTCGGGCCCGCTGACTGAGGAAGCCGGCGACTTTGACAAAAATGCCTCCATCTGCATCGCCTGGAGCGACGACTTGCTGACCTGGCACTGGCCCGGCCAAGCGACCCGCTAAAGGTCGGGCTTAGGGCTTTAGCGGCTGGGCTGCTACCCCGGTGGTGGTAATCTTGACGGGCAAAATGTGACCCTGTTGGTCGAAGTGTAGCTCGTCGATGCACACCTGACGGTGGTTGCCTTCCGCATCGCCGAGCGGACGGCGGTGGTACACGATATACCAGCGGTCAGTGCCCGGCACATTGAGCACCGAGTGGTGACCGGCACCGGTGGCAATGGCCGGGTCTTGCGCCAGCACCTTGCCTACCCGCTTAAATGGCCCGAAGGGTGACTGGCCCACGGCATAGGCTACCGAGTACGCGGGACCGGTCCAGTCGCCCTCGCTCCACATGAGGTAGTACTGGCCCTGCCGGCGGAACATGACCGGACCTTCAACGTAGCCCTGGGGTGTAATTGACTTAAAGACAGCACCATCCTCAAAGGGTACGAAGCCCGTGAAGTCGTCCTTGAGGCGGGCGATGTTGCAGTGCTGCCAGCCGCCGTACACGAGGTAATACTTCCCGTCGGTATCCTTAAACACAAACTGGTCGATGGGCTGGGCGTGGTTGTAAAACTTATCGACCAATGGGTGCCCTAGCAGGTCTTTGAATGGGCCGGCCGGGTTATTGGCCACGGCCACGCCGATGCCGCCGCGCTGCTGGTCGTTCTGAATATCGTTGGCCCCGAAAAACAGGTAGTACTTGCCGCCCTTGGCCACGATGGCAGGCGCCCACACCGCCCGGCGTGCCCACTTCACGCTGGCCGTGTCGAGCACGCGCGGGTGCTTGGTCCAGTGCACCAGGTCGGGCGAGGAGAAGGCATCGAAAAACACCTGCTGGGCGTAGGCTTTGCGCACTTCTACCTTTTCCTCGGCCGGGTAGGTGTCGCCGACTACGGCCGAGAGCGTGGGGTAAATCCAGTACTGCGAGCCGAAAATGGCGGCTTCCGGGTCGGCGTACCAGCCCGGCAGAATGGGGTTGCCCGAGCGGGCCGCCGCGCGCTGCGCCATGCTGGCCAGGGGTGCTGCGCTCAGCATGGTCAGGGCAAGAAAGTACGTTGGCAGCTTGCGCATAAGTAGGCGGGGCTAACTGGGCCAGTCCATGAGTGATAAGGCCCGAAGTTATCGGCTAGCTTGGTCCGTCCAAGCCCAGGGTTGGCGGTCAGGCCCACTTGGGCCGAAGCTTACGCGCTTTTGCCAAAAAACTACCAGTTGCTAGCGGCCAATCGACCAGAGTTTCAACCTGCTGGCTAGCCCCCGCCACCGGGTTTATTCCTGCTGACGCTACTTATGCAGCGGCTTTTATCGCTGCTTTTGCTGCTTGGCCCCGTCGGCCGGCCCGCACTGGCTGCCGGTTTTTGCGGCTAACTACCCGCCCCTGCGTCACTCCGGCGGGCTCGGTTTTGTGGGTGCTAAAAAGCCGTTCGGCGAGCGCCGAGGCTCTACCTCACGGCGCGTTCCTACGGGTTGAATACGCCTTCTAGATAAATATGCGGTTACCCGAGAAGTTGCCGCGAAATTCTTTGGGTGTGCAGCCTTTGCGCTTTTTGAAGGTGCGGTTGAAGTTAGAAATGTTGTTGAACCCGCACTTGTAAGCCACCTCAGCCACGTTGTGCGTCGTATCGATTAACATGCGCGTGGCGTGCCCTAGCCGGATTTCATTGAGGCTGTCGATAAACGTGACGCCGATGCGCTTGCGGATGAAGCGGCTGAAACTGGCCTCGGGCATATTGGCCACTTTAGCCACCTCGCTCAGCGTGATGGGGCGGCTGTAGTGGGCGTTCATGTACTCAAATACCTTCTCGATGCGGCGGCTGTTGTAGTTGAATTGCGCCAAGTCGGAGGTCACGTCGGAGAGCACCCGCATGTTGCGTGAGGTAGAGAGGTCGTGCAGGATGGAGAAGAGCTCCAGCACCGAGTCGAAGCCTGTTTTTTGCTCTAGTGCCAGCAGGCGCGGCAGCAGCCGCTTGATGGTATCGTGGGAGAATAGAATGCCGCGCTGCGCCTTGTCAAACATCGTTTTGATGAAGCTGAGCTGGTTGCGGCGCAGCAGCCTATCCTCTAGCAAGTCCTTGTGAAACTGGATAGTAAGCTCAGTAATCTTCTCGCTGTGGCACTTGTGGGTAAACCAGGCGTGGTAAAGATTGGGGCCAACCAGCACCAGTTCCATGTCGGCAATGGTATCGATGTGGTCGCCCACGATGCGCTTGGCGCCATCGGCGTTAAGTATCAGGTTTAGCTCATACTCCTCGTGATAGTGTAGCGGAAAATCGAACTGCTTTTTAACCCGTGAGAACAGAGTAAAGCAGTCGCTTTGCGTAAGCGGGGTTATTTCCCGCATAATCTCGGGGTTCATAACGGTAGCTGTTGGGTGGTAGAGGCGATAAAAGTACAGCATTCGGCCAAAATGCTACCAATAATGAGGCAAGCGCGAATCGTTGCCGATAGCTGCAATTCTGCCTGAATTGCAAACCATTACCCTTTATTTAACCGAAAATACCCAAGTAGCTCAACAGGCTACTACAAGCAAATGCTAAAAGAGTATTAGTTGTGCGGTCAGAAGGCGAGGACCTTTGTCCTACTGCTTGCTCCTGCCCACCCAATTATGAAAGCCAATCTTCTCTGCCTGCTGGCAGTATTCCTGCTGCAGGTGTGCACCTCGGCCTTCGCGGCGGTGCCACCGGCTGGCTTTGTGCGGCGGCAGGGCACAGGCTTCGTGCTCGGCGGCCAGCCTTACCGCTACATCGGGGCCAACTACTGGTATGGCGGCCTGCTAGCCACCCAAGGCCCGGCCGGGCAGGCGCGGCTGCGGCACGAGTTAGATTTTTTGCAGCAGCACGGCGTGCGCAACCTCCGCGTGATGGTGGGCGCCGAAGGCCTCAGCCACGGCTACCAGTACCGGGTGCAGCAGCCTTTGCAGCTCGCGCCGGGCCAGTTTGATGAGAAGATAGCCCAGGGCCTCGACTACCTGCTGGCTGAGCTGGCCAAGCGCGACATGAAAGCCGTGCTGCACTTCACCAATACCTGGGAGTGGAGCGGCGGGCTAGGCCAGTACCTGGAGTGGAATGGCTACCAGGGCCCGCCCCTGCCCAAAGACCCCGACTACAACTGGAACAAATACCAGGCTTACATCGCGCAGTTTTATACCTGCCAGCCGTGCAAAGACGAAGTGGCGGCTTACATCCGCTACGTGCTAGGCCGCACCAACACGCTGACTAAGAAGAAATACGTAGACGAGCCGGCTATTATGGCCTGGGAAATTATCAACGAGCCCCGGCCTATGACGGTGGCGGCTACCCCAGCCTTTGAAACCTGGATGCGCGAAACGGCCGCTTTAATTAAATCTTTGGATAAAAGCCACCTGCTTACCACCGGCAGTGAGGGCGATATTGCCACCGATGGCCAGCTAGCCACCTACGAGCGCCTGCACGCCGACCCTAATATCGATTACCTCACCATCCACATCTGGCCCAAAAACTGGGGCTGGTTTAAGGACACAGCTACGGTCCGCAGCCTGTCCCTGGTGCTGGCCAACACTCGCGCCTACGTAGCCCGCCACGCGGCGGCCGCTCAAAAGCTGGGCAAGCCGCTGGTAGTAGAAGAGTTTGGCTTACCCCGTGACGGGCAGGTGTTCGCGCCCACGGCGGCTACCACGCTGCGCAACCAGTACTACGGTGAGTTATTTGGGCTAATGCGTCAGTATCCCATCATTGCAGGCTATAATTTTTGGGCTTTTGGGGGCCAGGCGCGGCCAGTGCCCGGCCAGACTTTCTGGAAGGCCGGCGACCCGTATATGGGCGACCCCGGTGGCGAGGAGCAGGGTCTGAACTCGGTATTCGACTCGGACGCCGCGACCTGGGACGTGGTAGACAAATACGTAAAAATTGTGCGCTAACACATGAAAAACAAGCTGCTACAAGGCGTAGGCCTAGCCGCGCTAGCCCTGCTGCTCGGCGCCACTAGCTCCCCCGTCCGTGCCCAGTTGGCTCCCGCCGACCCGGCCGCCACGCCCGAAACCAAGCGCCTGCTGGCCAACCTTTACAAGCTGCTTGATAAAGGCGTCATGTTTGGTCACCAGGACGACTTGGCCTACGGCCTCACGCCCGAGGGCCAGCGCTGGCTGGCCAGCGCGCCCACGGCAAAGCCCGGCCGCTCTGACGTGCGGAGCGTAGCCGGCGCCTATCCGGCCGTGTTTGGCTGGGAGCTGGGCCACGTGGAGCTGGACAGCGCGCGCAGCCTCGATGCGGTGCCGTTTGCGCGCATCCGGCAGTATGTGCGGCAGGTGTACGAGCTGGGCGGCGTGAGCACCATCAGTTGGCACCTCGACAACCCGCACGACGGTAAGAGCGCCTGGGACACAACCCGCACCGTGCGCTACCTCCTACCCGGCGGTCCTGACCACGCCAAATACGTGCAGTACCTCGACCGGCTATCCACCTTTTTGGGCAGCCTAAAAGGCGCGAAGGGGGAGGCTATCCCGGTAATTTTTCGGCCCTTCCACGAACACACCGGCTCGTGGTTTTGGTGGGGCGAGAAGAACTGCACCGTGGCGGAGTATAAGCAGCTTTGGCAATTTACCATCAGCTATTTGCGCGAGAAAAAGCAGCTCCATAACCTGCTGCTAGCCTACTCGGCCGCCGAAGCTCGCGACCAGGCCCACTACCTGGAGCGCTACCCAGGCGATGCCTACGTAGACGTGGTGGGCTTCGACGCCTACTATTCTGGCGATGGCACGGCTTTTAAAAAGCAAATGACGACGGAGCTGCCCATCATCACGGCCGTGGCCCGCGCGCACCACAAGCTGCCTACCCTCAGCGAAACTGGCTTCGAGCGCCTGCCCGCCGCCGACTGGTGGACCAAAACCCTGCTGCCGGCCCTAGCGGGTTACCGGCTGAGCTACGTGTTGGTGTGGCGTAATGGCCGCCCCGACCACTACTACGCGCCCTACCCCGGCCAAGCCAGCGCCGCCGACTTTAAAAAATTTGCTCGGGATAAAAACGTGCTGCTCAGCGATAGAGTAACCCCGCTGCGCCTCTACTCCAAGACACTCTAAGCTCCCCGGCGCTCGGCGCCGTGCTCCCCGCCCACCCCGCATGAAGTTACACCTCATCGATTTCCTTCTCATCGCGACCTACTTGCTGGCCACGGTGTTCATCGGCCTGTACTACCGCAAAAAAGCCAGCCAGGACAAAGACAGCTACATGCTAGGCGGGCGTACGCTGCCGTGGTACAAGCTGGGGCTGAGCGACGCGTCCGACATGTTCGATATCAGCGGCACGATGTGGATGGTGAGCCTGTGCTTCGTGTATGGCATGAAAAGCATCTGGATACCGTGGCTCTGGCCGGTATTCAACCAAGTTTTTCTGATGATGTACCTCTCGCGCTGGCTGCGTCGCTCGGGCGCTAGTACCGGGGCCGAGTGGCTCGCCACCCGGTTTGGCCAAAAAGGGTCCGGCGTATGGGCTAGCCACCAGGTAGTCATTGCGTTTGCGCTGCTCAGCTGCCTGGGCTTTCTGGCCTACGGCTTCGTAGGGCTAGGCAAGTTTATCGAGATTTTTATTCCCTGGGAGCTGGTGCGCGGCTACGTGCCCTTCGCCGTGGCGCCGCAATACGTACCGCACGTGTACGGCATCGTGTTCACGCTATTTGCCATGTTTTACTCCATCGTAGGGGGCATGCACAGCATCGTGCTCGGCGACATTATCAAGTACTGCATCATGACAGTGGCCTGCCTAGCCATCGCCGTTATCGCCTACGTGAATCTGAAAGGCCACGAGCTAGCGGTGCCCGATGGCTGGTTTAATCCCTTTTTCGGCTGGCGGCTAGGGCTCGACTGGAACCGAATTATTCCTGAAGTCAACAGCAAAATTTCGAGCGATGGCTACTCGCTGTTTGGCGTGTTCTTCATGATGATGGCCTTCAAGGGCGTCTTTGCCTCGCTAGCCGGCCCGGCTCCGAACTACGACATGCAGAAAATCCTGAGCACGCGCTCGCCCGAGGAGGCCAGCAAGATGAGCGGTTTCGTCTCGATTATTCTGCTGCCTATCCGTTACTCACTCATCGTGGGCCTCACCATTCTGGGTCTATTATACTACCACCAGATGAACCTGAAGGCGCCCGATGGCAGCATTGACTTCGAGCGCATTTTGCCTTTGACCATCAATAATTTTCTGCCTGCCGGGCTAGCCGGACTCGTGCTCACGGGTTTGCTAGGGGCCTTTATGGGCACCTTCAGCGGCACTGTAAATGCGGCCCAGGCTTACGTGGTGAATGACATCTACCTGAAGTACATCAACCCGCAGGCCAGCACCAGCCGCATCATTTCGATGAACTACGTGGTGGGTGTAGTGGTAGTGGCCGTAGGCGTGCTGCTGGGCTTTCTAGCTAAGGACGTGAACACGGTACTCCAATTCATTGTGTCGGCCCTCTACGGTGGCTACATCGCGGCCAACGTGCTCAAGTGGCACTGGTGGCGCTTCAATGCCACGGGCTTTTTTGTAGGCATGACCACGGGCATCATCTCGGCGATGGTGTTTGGGGTGCTCATCCCGTCGGGCAATCTGCTCTACTGGTTTCCGCTACTGTTCGCCATCTCGCTCACGGGCTCCATCGTGGGCACCTACCTGGCGCCGCCTACCGAGCCGGCCGTGCTGCATCACTTCTACAAAACCGTGCGGCCCTGGGGTTTCTGGGGACCAGTGCTGGCCGAGGTGCAGGCGCAAGACACTGGCTTTCAACCCAACCGCAACTTTGGGCGCAATGCCTTCAATATCGTGCTCGGCATCGTGGCCCAGCTCTGCCTCACTATTCTGCCGATGTATTTGCTGCTGCGCCAGCACGCGCCGCTGGCCGTAGTAGTCGCCATTCTGGTCGTAGTAGGCTTTATCCTGAAACGCACCTGGTGGGACCGCCTAGGCGACGATTAATGTGTTAAGCTATCACTTGCTAGCCGCTGGTTAGCAGCACTTTATTCCCATAAATTATATTTAACCCCTAGCAAAACGATGCCCGCGCCGCCGGTGCTCCCCCTCTTTTTTGAAGTGGGGCCGGGGCGAGGTTACTCCGTCAGTGCAATCAGCTCCCCCACGCATGGCTTCTATCTTCAACCGCCGCCGGCACTTGCTGCAAACCGCCCACGACGAGCTGCTGGCACGCCCCAACCAGCCCGAGGCGCTGGGCAACGGCATTTTTGACCGCTACCGGCACCCCATTCTTACGGCCGCCCATGCCCCGCTAGCCTGGCGCTACGACCTGAGCCCCGCCACCAACCCTTACCTAATGGAGCGCATTGGGGTAAATGCGGTACTCAACGCTGGCGCCATCAAGTGGCAGGGCAAGTACGTGGTGGTAGCTCGCGTGGAAGGCGCCGACCGCAAGTCGTTTTTTGCGGTGGCCGAAAGCCCGAACGGCATCGACCACTTCCAGTTTTGGGAGCGGCCCATCACCATGCCCGAAACCGATGAGCCCGACACCAACGTGTACGACATGCGCCTGGTAGCTCACGAAGACGGCTGGGTCTACGGCCTTTTTTGCACCGAGCGCCGCGACCCCAGCGCTCCAGAGGCTGACCAGTCGGCGGCGCTAGCCAAGTGCGGCATCGCTCGCACCAAAGACCTCATCACCTGGGAGCGTCTGGCTGACCTTACCACCGGCTCGGCCCAGCAGCGCAACGTGGTGTTGCACCCCGAGTTTGTCGACGGTCAATACGCCTTATACACCCGCCCGCAGGATGGCTTTATCGATGCTGGCAAAGGCGGAGGAATCGGCTTTGGCCTCTCGCAGTCCATCGAGAATGCCACGGTCATGCAGGAAGTGATTGTCGATAACAAACAGTACCACACCATCTCGGAGCTGAAAAACGGCCTCGGCCCGGCGCCCATCAAGACCGAGCAGGGCTGGCTACACCTGGCCCACGGCGTGCGCAACACCGCCGCCGGCCTGCGCTACGTGCTTTATATGTTCATGACCGACCTGCACGACCTTACGCGCATCACGCACAAGCCGGCCGGTTATTTCCTGGCGCCGGATGGGGAGGAGCGCGTGGGCGACGTGTCGAATGTGACCTTCGGCAACGGCTGGATTGCCGACGAGGACGGCCGCGTGTTCATCTACTACGCCTCGTCCGATACGCGCATGCACGTGGCTACCAGCACTATCGAGCAGCTGCTCGACTACGTAGTGAACACGCCCGAAGACGGCCTACGCTCGGCCGCCTCGGTGCAAAATATCAATGCCCTGATTGACCGCAACCTGGCCGTGCCCGCGCCTATGGTGAGCGAGTTGGTGGCCAACGCGGCTAGCCCTAATGGGCTATAAAGGAATTATGAATCGGCTGTTACTGCCGGGCTGCGCTCGCAAAAACAGCCGACTTTTTTATAAGTAAAAACAACCATGCTGCAAGTTGTTGATTTTCAGATTGAGCTAGCCAATATCCTGGCTTACTGGCGCACCCACGCGCCCGATGAAACCCACGGTGGCTTCTTGGGCAAAATTGACAACGAAAACCAGGCGTGCAGCACCGCGCCGAAAGGCGCGGTGCTGCACGCCCGCATTATGTGGACGTTTGCGGCGGCCCACAACCACCAGGCTAGCCCCGAAAACCTGGCTGTGGCCCGGCGCGCCTACGAGTACATCGTGACCCGTTTTCTGGATGATGAGCACGGCGGCGTGTACTGGTCCGTCGATTTTCACGGCCAGCCGCTCGATACCAAAAAGCAGATTTACGCCTTGGCCTTCACTATCTACGGGCTAGCCGAATACCATCGGGCCAGTGGCGATGAAAAGGCCCTGGAACACGCGCAAGAGCTATTTCGCACCATCGAAGCTTATAGCTTCGACCCGGCTGAGGGCGGCTACCTCGAAGCCTTTGCTCGCGGTTGGCAGCCGCTCGGCGATTTGCGCTTAAGCGCCAAGGATGCCAACGAGAAGAAGACCATGAACACTCACCTCCACCTCGTGGAGGCCTACACCAATCTCTACCGTGAGTGGCCCAATGTAGACTTGCGCCACCAACTGAAGGCTCTGCTGCTCGACTTCACGGACCATATTATCGACTCCAAAACCGACCACCTCATCCTGTTTTTGGATGAGCACTGGCGGCCCCGGCCCGATGCCATTTCTTATGGCCATGACATTGAAGCGGCCTGGCTGCTGCTCGAAGCCGCCGAGGTACTGCACGAGCCGGGCCTTATCGCGTACTTTCAGCAAACAGCCGTGCAGCTAGCCCAGGCCGCCGCCGAAGGGCTAGCCCCCGATGGCGGCCTGAGCTATGAGCTGCACCCCAACGGCCACTACGATGCCGATCGCCACTGGTGGGTGCAGGCCGAGGCCGTGGTAGGTTTCTACAATGCCTACCAGGTGAGCGGCGACCCGCAGTTTCGGGCTCAAAGTGAAGGTGCCTGGCGCTTCATCCAGCAGCACATATTGGATAAGCAGCACGGCGAATGGTTCTGGGGCGTGCATGCCGACCACTCGCTGATGGCCAATGAAGACAAGGCTGGCTTCTGGAAATGCCCCTACCACAACGGTCGCGCCTGCCTCGAAATGCTGCGCCGGCTAGCTGCCTAGCGCCGTGCGGTTGCCGCTCGCCCTTTATTCCTATCCAAACCCGAATGCCCAAGCTCCTTGCCCTGACTAGCCTGCTCGCCCTCACCACGAGCGCCGCGGTGGCTCAAACCTACTCCGTCAAAGACTACGGCGCGGTAGCCGATGGCAAAACGCTGGCCACTAGCGCCATTCAAAAAGCTATTGATGCCTGCACCAAGGCTGGCGGCGGCACAGTGGAAGTGCCGGCGGGCACCTACGTAGTTGGCACTATCTCCTTGAAAAGCAACGTGGACCTGCACCTGGCGAGCGGCGCCGTGCTCAAAGGCAGCCCCCGGCTAGCCGACTACCGTACTTATACCGTGCCCGAATATGGCCAGAACTACTACGGCATCCTGTACACTGCCAACGCTGCTAATGTGACGCTGAGCGGCGAGGGCACTGTCGATGGCAACAATGAGGTATTCTACGATTTCACGCAGGCCAAAAAAATCGATAGTGTTTCGACGCGCTACACCCGCCAGAAAAATAACTACCGCAAAGTGACGGACGGCGGCATCGGCGATGGCCCCGTAGTGCCCAAAGACCGGCCCCGCCAGATGGTTATTTTCGCGCAGTGTACCCACGTGCGTGTCAGCAACGTGTCGCTGCTTAATTCGCCGTTCTGGACGCTGCACTTTGCCGATTGCGACGCGGTGAGCGTGACTGGCATCCGGCTCTGGAGTGGCTTGCTGGTGCCCAACGCCGATGGCATTGATGTAACAAGCTGCTCCAACGTTATTATTTCGGGCTGCGACATTCGCGCGGGCGACGACGCGCTAGCCATCGTGGGCTACGACCACCATTTTGAGATTGCCGGCTTCAGTGGGCTGCGGCACATATCAGAGAATATCCTGGTGACGGACTGCAACTTACAGTCGTATTCGAGTGGCATCCGCATCGGTTTTCTCGACCAGAACACCGTGCGCAACGTAACGGTGAGCAACTGCAACATCACCAACTCGACGCGCGGCATCAACATCTCGCTGCGCGACGAAGGCTCACTCGAGAACCTGACCTTCAGCAACATCCGAATTGAAACCAAGCTGCGCACCGGCGACTGGTGGGGCAACGGCGAGCCAATTCACATTTCCGCCATCCGGGGCAAAGACAAGGTAAAGCTGGGTCACATCCGCAACGTGCGCTTCAACAACATCACCTGCCGGGGCGAAAACGGCATTCTGCTTTACGGCACCGCGGAAAGCCCACTCGAAGACATTGTCTTCAACGGTCTAACCTTCGACTTCACCGATAGCAAGCTCAACGAGGTGGCTGGCGGCAACGTGGACCTGCGGGGCAATCTAGACCCGCATGTTGGTCTCTTTGCTCGCGACATTCCCAGCCTGCTGGCCGAGCACGTCCAAGGCTTACGCATCCAAGACTTTACCTTGAATTGGGTAAATACGCAGGCGGCGTTTTTAACGTATGGTATCGAGGTTAATCATTTTACCGACCTCTATGTCAATAATTTTAGAAGTACTGGCGCGCCTACTAAGACCAAAGCCCATCTGATTTCACTGACCGATGGCCGTGGGGTAGCCCTGCCCGGGACTGTTCGACGAACGGTAATGCGCAGCAATGTGCGCTAATTACAGACTTCACATCGCTGTTCGTGGCTCAACTTAGTTAACGTGGCACGTGGCTTAGCTCAAATGCCTATTGTGTCTTCTAGCCACTGCTGATAGCCGGTATTGACGGTAGCATTCATCCGCGCACTGCTGCCATCGGCCAACTAGGTCCAGCCGAAGGTACCCTAGCCTTTGCTAAGAGCATTTTGCACTAGCGCTTGCACCTTAGCCTGGTCTTCTTGCTTTCTATTGTCGTATTGGCTGCCAAATTCGCCGATTATCATGCTATAGTTCTAGTTGAAAGTATCAAACTTTGAGTTTAAGGCTACTAGGTCGCTACAATTGACATCCAGGTTGTACTAGAGGTACAGCGCAAGGATAAGCTTGTAGCTATTGGTCGAAGTACCCGTGCCCTGATTAAATAGTAGCTCCGAATTGGCGGCGTAGCTGCTAGTATCGATAATAAGTGTTCCCTAGTAACCGGCATCGTGAATCGGTCGATGGCATAGTCGCAGTTCTGCACCAACATGCTGGCAAAGCCTGGATTCTGGCCGTTGCGTGTATCATTGCCCTACTCGTTTATTATGTTAACCGGATAGGTGTGGCCATTGCTTTCCAACTTTGGAAAGGCTTTAGCCCAACAAGCGCAAATTTCTTGGCCTCGTGGTCCGAGGAGTTGGCGCCTGAATAGCCGGCCGCGATGTTGGGCTAAGTTAGCACCACGTCTAGGCCCGCTTGCTGGGCTTCTTTCACGTAGCGCACTGGGGTGGTCCAGTAAAAACGGACAGTGAGCTAAGATAAGTTGGTTAGGAAGTCGCGTTCGAATTGGTGGGGCGAGCGATAGCCAAGGGCAGAGTGTCGGCGGTCGAGGTTGAAGTAGGTGTCGAGGTAATAAGCCACTTCCAGTCGCGCCTCTTCCAGCGTGGCAAACGTCCCGCCGTGGGGAAGTAGCTTGGTTTTAAGCGTGCTCCAGCCCGCTTCGGCCTGCGCATTATCATAGGAATTGCCCGGCCGGCTAAAGCTAGCCAGCGCCAGGGCTTTCGCGATGCGGGTACGGCACGCGGCGCTCGTATACTGACTGCCACGGTCAGCATAGATAATTAGGCCAGCAGCCGGCTGACGGAGTGTCAAGGCCTGCTCCAGCGCATTAAGCACGAGTTCGGTAGGCATATGTTTATCGAGCTGCCAGCCGACCACGCGCCGCGAGCAGGTATCGCGCCAGGTGGCTAGGTAGCACCAGCGCCCGCCCACCAGGGGCAGGTACGTAATGTCGCCCACCCAGACCTGATTGGGCGCGGTAGGGGCGGGCTGGCCGAGGAGCAGGTTTTCAGCCACGACTGCTGCTGGGTCGGCCACCGTGGTGCGGGGGCGTTGCGGACGAGTGCTCAACGCGCGTAGGCCACGGCGACGCAGCCAGGTGCGCAGCGTGTAGCGCCCGACCACGTGGCCTTCGGCGCATAATTCTGCCCGTAAGCGCCGGGTGCCATAACGCTGGGCATGGCGCGAAAAGGCAGCGGTGGCAGCGAGCTCCCAGCGGGCATCGGACGCGCTGCTCGGCTCAGCCACTGATAATAGCCAGCGGGGCTCACGCGTAGCACGCGGCAGAGCACCTGTACCGGCTCGGTGCCCGCAACCTGCTCGATGAATAGGTAACGGCTCATGATTGAGGCGGTTGCGCAAAGATGGTCACGACTTTTTTAAAATATCGCGCTCCTGTTCCACACGCCGCAACTCGGCGCGCAAGCGCTTAATCTCCTCGCGCTCAGTACTACTGGGCACGGCTTTGGCCAACGCCTGGCGCTGCCAGCGGCCTAGTAAAGCGGGCGACAGGCCTTGGGCACGGGCCACGTCCGTTTGTCGAGCACCAGCGGCCACCTGGCGTACGCACTCGGCTTTAAAAGCGGGCGTATATTTTTTGCGGGTCAGCGGCGGGCCACTCGGAGTGATTTTGTCGGGCATGGGCAGTGGAAGGTAAGACTTCACACTATCTGTTTTTACTCGACCACCTCAGATGCAGCGCTTACACCAGCAGTTAGGCCTGGTGCCCGAGCGCGTCCAGGTCGATAATGGCAGCGAGTTTATTAGCAAAGCGCTCGACCGCTGGGCCTACGACCAGCACGCCACGCTGGACTTTTCGCGGCCGGGCAAACCGACAGATAATCCGTACAGTGAATCGTTTAATGGCAGCTTCCGCGACGAGTGCCTGAACGTGCACTAGTTTCTGTCGCTGCCCGATGCGCAGGGGAAAATCGAGCACTGGCGCCAGGAATACAAGGGCTTTCGACCGCACAGCTCGTTGCAGAATTTAACGCCTAATGAGGTAGTAGCGGCTGCTACTACTCTCGAGCTTCAACACGCCTGATGCTCCACTTTCAACCGGCCCAATAAATGGGTGGAGGTCAGGTCTTTTTTCAGATATTCTTGATAGGAAGCTGTAAGTAAGAGGCATGTTCGCCGCCGGTGTGCACTATATGGGTGCCCGTATTCGGCGAAGTGTATTCCATTATGCCAGGCATCATTGTGCCAAGCAGGCTCCGGCCGCTAATGATAAACCTGAGCTGCTCACCGGCATAAAAGATGAGCCCAATAGGGAGCAAATCTATCTGGACATCGACAATCTCCCCTGTAGCTAGTTTGTCAACACGGTTGAAGGTGTGAGCGGGAATGTCGTCGGTGGAGAGGTCGTCGTCAAGGCGGCGCAGTGAGACTCGAAGTCGCCCATCTGAGCCGCGGTACCGTAAGATAGACCCGCCGTAGTCGGTAACGTCGTGAAGCCTCGCGTTGTGATTCGGCACGGTGAACTGCGTAAGCGGGGTTCCGTAGACGTCGAGCTTCTGCACGAGGACGAAGAGGTCCATGTCATCGGCACCATCAACTTCAACCCACAGGTGAGCCTTCGGGTAACCGAGTAGGATAGTCTCGGCGTCGAATCGATGGATAAACGAGACGGACCCTGGATTCGAGCCGACAACATAACGGACAGCCGCCTCTTTGGCCGGGGCTTCCGTGCTGAGCGCGCGTGTGTCGGCGTTGAGATAGAACTTCGTCGAGGTGACGTCTTTTGGCGGAAACTGGTTAGCGCCGATGGCGACTCTATCGCCGCCTTCCAAGTCGAGCAGCGAGTAGCGGACGCGGGGCGTGTGCTCCCAGCCATTGTCTATGTCTTTGAGAAAGTGGTCGAAGAAGCACCGCAAGTCCTCCCGATTAGCTTCGTCGTAGTAGTCCGGCCACTCCTGCGTATTATGGATGCGCAGCCACTTGTCCGGCGAGGATAGCCGGCGCCACGCCCGGAAGGTGCCCTGCGTATGCAAGGTGTTGGAGTAGCTGGAGACGAGGTAGGCAGGAACCTTAATCTGGTCATACCGCGGAATCTTGTTCTCCCAAAAGTCATTGATTAGCGGATACCGTTCCCCCTCGGCGATGATGTCCTCTTTCTGTCCATTGCCCCAAAAGGAGAAATCACGCAATTGCTTGGCGAAACCGGTGTCGGGCATCCCTCCGCGCATTACCAAGTCACGGTAAGTGTCACTCATGCCCTCCCACGGGTTGATTGCAGCGAGGTGGGGCGGCTGTTCAGCAGCGGTGAACCACTGCGAGGCAGCGAGGTAAGAAGTCCCGCTCATGGCGACCCTGCCGTTCGACCACTCCTGCACGCCAAGCCACTCGATCAGATCGTAGGCGTCACGGCCTTCCTGCCGGTCCCACAGGACGCTGTCGCCCTGCGATTCTGCCACACCCCGCACATCCGGGTTGCAAATCGCGTAACCTCGGGCGCACCAGTAAGCGGGGTCGGGACCCTCAAACTTCGCCAAGCCCGAGAGAATGGAGTTCTCCAGGCCAACGAGGGCAAAGACACCCATCGCGCTAGCTGAAGTACCCTGGCCCTTACCATAGGGGCTGAATGCCACGATCACGGGAACCTTCTCGGCTCCCACCGGCCGGAACACGTCCACGTACGTGACGGTGCCATCGCGTAGCGTCACTGCAACATCCTTGTCGAACAAGATGTCCACGGGTAGTGCCCGAAAGGCCGGTGCGAGCTGAGTCCCAGCTTTGAGGGTACGCGTTCCGGGCTCGAAATTGCTCAATAGTCCGTAACGCTCGCTGCCCGGCACCAACGGCCGCGATGGCATAAAAATCTTCTGGTTATCACTCATAACAGAATCTTTTTGACATTTGACCTTAGCTACGATGCCAGGCCCATCGCAAATGTATGCTCATTATTTAGAAAAATCAACATGTGTTGAGATATTCTTCACTAGGCTCCTTATCAGTTCTGTTATCGTAGGCGAACACTAGTTGTTTGAAAGCAGAAACTGAAGTAATCGTGCGTAGATAGCAATTCGCTCTCAGGGCACGCTACACAGTTGGCGGATAATTGTGAACGGACAGTCGCTCAAGCAGATCTCTATTCAAACAAGCTTAACTAAATTTGGGAAATAGCATGATTTTGGCAATGGCTGCTGGGTCGGCCAGGCATCAATTACATTCGTCGGTCTGGTTCTCAGCCAGCGAATCACCGGTGCTCCCTTGACAGATCAATCGTGTTAGGAGTTATTACTTCTATTAGGAAGAGGGAGTGGGTTATGACCCAGAAGAATACTATTACATCTTACTGAGACAAAATAAAAGTTTATTAATGTTAATATTATTAGCATTAATCATTGTATAGTAAAGGCCATTTGAAATGAGCATGGAGAACAGTTGCACACCTAAGGCCCGACGTGGTCGGCGACCAGGAAATTACAGCACGCGACAAATAGTACTAAAGGCGGCGCGTGCCCGCTTCGCCAGTGACGGGTTCGCCGCTACGACGATCCGCTTGATTGCTGCTGACGCTGAGGTTGACGTGTCACAGGTAATGCAATTCTTTGGTTCGAAGAACGAACTCTTCGCGGCTGTAATGGCTATTCCGCGATCCGCAATGGATCGTATTGACACAGTATTCGATGGACCTGATGAGCAGATCGGGGAGCGAGTGGTTCGCGCTTTCCTAACGTCGTGGGAGACTATACCAGAAGAGTCTGAGCCTCTCCTAGCGATGCTTCGTGGCGCAATCGTCAATGAACATGCACGCGATCAGTTGCGAGACTTCATTCAATCCAGGCTGATGTCCGGGTCTAATGAAGTGCACGGTCCCGAAGCCGCTCTACGGGCAGGCCTGGCGTCGTCCATGCTTGTCGGCATAGTCACCAGCCGGCAAATCATCGGTGTTCCTCTTCTTGTGGCAGCGGAACTGGATAAGCTGGTTACTATTATCGCCCCAGCCATCCAAGAGATCTTGGTCCCACTCCATGACTCAATAATTTGAATATGTTACTATTGGGTAGATTGACGGTTTTAAAGTTTCCTTGTGGAAGAGCACATTTGAGCCATACTTCAGCGCTTTTAGTACAGCGAGCAGTTTAAGAAACCGGCGAGCTTTCGCATAGTCTTTGGGGTGAAACGCTGAGCCAAGTGATGGTGAACTTGGATATTCACAGCAGTTACGCGTTGCACAACTGGGTGAGCCTTTATCGACCCAAGGTGCAGACAAGCTTATTCGTTAGTTCGACTGTGACGAGAGCCCAAAAGCGGGATGTGCATGCCTTACAACAGCACAATGACGAGTTAAAACAGGCCTAACAGCAAGCCAATCCGCTTATTTTAGCCCTCCACGCGATGATTGACATGGCCGAGCGGACTGCAACTGCCCATCCGAAAAGCCTAGTACCAAATGGTCCTAAAACTCCAGGGAAATAAAATCGCCTGGGTGAACGTCGATCACCTATGGCGGGTGGTTGGTATAAGCTGACAGGATTTTTATCACCGCCGTCACGACACTCGAGGGTATGTAGCCACTCCTTACTGGCGTATACTTTTATTTAACATCCCATTATTAAGACTATAATCACCCCTTCTTTCCTCCCGCGGAAACCGACATTTTTTAGGATTGAACAAGCTGTATAGCTATAGGCGGACGCGATAAGGTCGTCTCCGGCCGGTACTTAGGTTAAGTAAATCGGAAGGCTAAGTGCCGAGACAACGATGGGTCAGGCGTACCAGTCAGCAAGCTGCTTGATAGCAGCGGTGCAGTATTGTTGACCTCCTCCCAAAGTTGAACCTAGCGTTTATTCAGGTATTATCTGGCACGTTTAAGGAGGCGTTTGGTATCCTAGATAGCATCAACCCAACCCCGCTGGATTCGGCAAATGGGTAGAGCTTTACTTCACCAAAGCCCGAGCCTATGCTGACTTAGCAGATTTCAACGGCAATCCATATTACCTGCCCATTTATACGGCTAAAGCCATTGCCTACAGCGATACGACCTTGCACGACTGCCGGCCTGGATCTTACGAGGCGCTATCGGTGCAAGGCTTTAGGTTACTGAAAGTCAAGGGCATAATAGTCAGCACCTTGGTCTACAAGCGCATTTTGAGCCTGCCACATCTGCTGCCGCATTAGATAGCCATCAATGCCAGCACGGCGGCGTATGTCGCGGAGTTATCTGGCAATGAAGAGGAAGAGTTCCGGTTGCTGATACTGACAGCCTTGGCGGATGTCAAATCAGCTACGACTGAGACGCTGGTGCTATTCAAGCTTTCGGACTTATGCTACCGCCGGGGCGACTTGAAGGATGCGTACACGTTCATCAAAAATGCTCGTGAGGATGCGGCCCTTTTACAATACCCGCCTACGGCAAGTGCAGATTAGCAGCATCTTTTCCGTAATTGAAGGCCAACGAATCAGCATTATTGAGCGGCAGCGCAAGACGCTCGGCATCTATTCAATCATAACTACGGTTCTTATTCTGCTGGTTATCGCGTTCGCGACGGTGATTTTTCGGCAGCTTAAGCGCATGCAACGCGCCGAGGCTACCATTTCGGCTATTAACGAAACGCTGCAAGCAAATAATGAACATTTGAGTTTGCTCAACCAACAGCTAAACGAAGCAAACCACAAGCTCAACGAGGTCAATGTTATTAAGGATGAATATATTGGGTACTACTTCAATGTAAACTCAGAGTACATCGACAAGATTGAGCGAGTGAAGTTGGCATTGGAAAAGTCTTTAGCCAATAAGCAGTATAACAGCGCTCAGCGCATAATTGACGCTATCAACATTAAAACCGAGCGCAACGAGCTGTTTAAAGGTTTCGATACGGTATTCATCAAATTATTTCCTAACTTCGTAGAAGCCTTCAACTTCCTACTTAGGCCCGAAGACTAGGTGCAGCTAGCCGATGACCATCTCTTGAACGCCGAGCTGCGAATTTTTGCCCTTATCCGGCTGGGTATTGACGACAATGAGCGGATAAGCAAAATCCTAAGCTACACAATAAGTACGGTTTACACTTATAAGGCTCGTGCCAAGAAGAGGTCTATCTACCCTAGTGAAGAGTTTGAACAGCGGGTCCAGGCCATTCGGGTGACTTAGGTAAAATAGCATTTTAGCAAGCTGACTGACTTGCGCGACTGCGTGGAGCACCCTTGACAATAAGGCTGTTGTCTTTAGCTGATGATCGTGAGATTCTAGTGGAAGCAGCGAACCCGCCATCTCCTTGGGTGTGAATTAACGATTAGCTATTTTCACTAGGTCTCACGGTACTAGGGGTAGTTTGGCGCCGCAGTAACATAGCGCATAAAGCAAGCCGCTCAGCTTGGGGTTCACCCAGCAACGATGCTTCTAGCGAACTCTGCCAACAGCTGTTAGAGTATCGATAACGTACGTAGCAGGCACCTGCAAGAACGGATTAATTGTGGTGAGTGAGTGGTCAATTCATTGCTGGGTCTAGTGGGTATCCCACGCCAAGAACAGTTGGCATTAGGGGATAAAAGGAGCATCAGCAAACCTGAAAATAGGTTTGATTTTGGCTAACATTTCTGTCAAGTATTGCTCTGCATTACAGCATTTTACATAAGTTATTCGATAATATTATTTTGATGTTGACTAGATAAGTTGTGGTTGAGAAGAGCTCCACCTTGCTTTGTTTCAGTGTTAGCTGGTCTGGCAACCTGAAATCGATTGCATTTGCCTTGGCCCGTGCCAAGCACAAAGGCTTTTACTCACCACCAAATCTCCCACCCATGCCGGTATTCTTACCGTTGTTGCCGACTTTTCGGCGCCTATCAGGAGCCTTCTTTTCCGTTGCTCTGGGCACTTGCTCCGTTACCCCTGTCCTCGCCACAACCGGGAACCCTCCTAGTGGTAGGGCTACGGAAGCGGGTGCCACCTCCCCCGCCCAACCCACTTTGGTGAGGCACCAATACTTGCTCATCTCACCCTACGCTAGCCCGAGGGTAGTGGCCGATGGCACTATCAGTGGCCGCGTAGTGGATGCAAAAGGGCAAGGATTGCCCGGTGTAACGGTGCTGATAGAGGGTACTACGCTTGGGGCAGGCACCAACGGCGATGGTACTTTTTCTATTCAGCACGTGCCGGCCGGAGCGCACACGTTGGTGATTTCGTTTGTGGGCTACACTACGGAGCGCCGCCCGTTCACCAGCGTGGCCGGCCAGGATTCCACCGTCAGCGTGCAGCTAGCCGAGAATGCTACGGCCCTTAACGAGGCCGTGGTAGTGGGCTACGGCACCACCCGCCGCCAGGATGTGACGGGGTCGGTTGCCACCATTAATTCTCGCGACTTCGTGCAGGGCCAAGTAACGGCGCCCGAGCAACTAATTCAGGGTAAGGTAGCTGGAGTGCAGATAACAACGGGAGGCGGCGCTCCCGGCGAGGTTAGCACCATTCGAATTCGGGGCGGCTCGTCGCTGAATGCCAGTAACGACCCGCTCATTGTTATCGACGGCGTGCCAGTAGACAACCAGGGTATCAATGGAGCCGGTAATCCATTAGCCTTGGTTAACCCTAATGATATTGAGACGTTTACCGTGCTCAAAGATGCCTCAGCCACGGCCATCTACGGCTCACGAGCTTCGAACGGGGTTATCCTTATTACCACTAAAAAGGGGGTTGAAGGCGAAAAAGTGCGGGTCAACATCAGCTCGCTGGTATCGCGCTCGCAGAATTATGGCCGAGTTAATGTACTTGACGCCGATGCCTACCGTGCGCTGATGACGCAGGCCATCACGGGGGGTATCGTGCCGGGGACTAATGCGCA
>CALMOO010000657.1:0-73325 GCA_937871705.1 uncultured Hymenobacter sp. | reverse complement strand
GCGCAATACTTAGGCACGGCCAATACTGACTGGCAGGATGCCATCTACCGGACGGCTTGGACAGCCGATAACAACGTGAGCGTAACCGGTAGCGCGAAGCACATGCCCTACCGCCTCTCCATAGGCAACCTTCAGCAGCCGGGCACCCTGCGCACTGGCTACCTGCATCGCAACTCCGCTTCGTTGGGCCTCTCGCCACGCTTGTTTGACAACCACCTGCGCATCGACCTGAATGCGAAGGGTACTTGGGCCGATTTCAGCTTTGCCGATCAAAATGCTATCGGCGCCGCCGTCCGCTACAACCCTACGGTGCCCATCTATAGCGGCAACAGCCTGTTTAATAGCTATTCCGAATACGTGAACGGGGGCAACCCGAATACCCTCAGCGACCGCAACCCGGTCGAGCAGCTCACTGACCGGCGCAACCGAAGCACGGTGCTGCGCAGCCTCGGCAATATTCAGCTGGACTACAAGGTGCATTTTCTACCCGACCTGCACGCAAACCTGAATCTGGGCTACGATGTGACTCGCAGCAACGTCACTAATGCGGTTGGGGCTTCCTCGGCGCTGGCATATGTAAACCGGGGTCAGAGTGACCGGTCGCGCCAGGAGAAAGATAACAAGCTACTGGAAGCCTACCTCAGCTACAGCAAGCAATTCGGCGACCACCACCTGGAAGCGCTGGGCGGCTACTCGTACCAGGATTTCTATCGATACGAGCCCTACTTCCCAGCGTACCGGGCCGATGGCACGCTGCTTTACCCAAACAACCCACCTCAGAATCCCTTCAAGACCGAGTACACGCTCATCTCATTCTACGGGCGTGTGAACTACAATTACAAGGA
This sequence comes from uncultured Hymenobacter sp., assembly GCA_937871705.1. GTDB lineage: Bacteria > Bacteroidota > Bacteroidia > Cytophagales > Hymenobacteraceae > Hymenobacter. The sequence goes on along the minus strand of CALMOO010000657.1, from coordinate 72,480 downwards.
GCGCTACCTGTTTACGGGCACTTTCCGAACTGATGGTTCCTCGCACTTCAGCCCCGATAACCGTTGGGGCAAGTTTCCGGCGGCTTCAATGGCCTGGCGCATCAACCAAGAGCGCTTTTTGGCCAGTTCCCACACCGTGTCGGACCTGAAGCTGCGCGTGAGCTACGGCCTCACGGGCCAGCAGGACATTACCAACGTGGCGGGCGACTACCCCTACCTGGGGGGCTATAAGAAAGAAGGAGCTTCGGTACGGCAAATAATTGGGAAAGACACCATCTACACGTTGCGGCCCGCCGCCTACGACCGCAACCTGAAATGGGAACAAACCGCGACCTACAACGCGGGCCTCGACTTCGGCTTCTTCAGCAACCGCCTGACTGGCTCGGTGGACGTGTACTTGCGCAAAACCAAGGACCTGCTGGCTGTTATTCCGGTATCGGCTGGCAGCAATTTCAGCAACACCCTACTCACGAACATTGGCGACCTCGAAAATAGGGGCGTTGAGCTGGCCCTGAACTACAACGTGCTGCGCGGTGAGCGCTTTAACTGGTCGGTAAACTTCAACGCAACCATGAACCGCACCAAGATTACCAAGCTCACGCAAGTGGAAGACCCCACCTATCTGGGTACGCCGGTGGGCAACGTGGGCAACTTCCAGTTTGTGCAGATTAACTCGGTGGGCTACGCGCCCAACTCGTTTTTCCTGTATCAGCAGAAATACGAAAACGGTAAACCCCTGGAAGGGCCAACGGCTAGTGTTAGCCCAACCCAATACGTGGACCAAAACAACGATGGCCTTATCAATGAGCGTGATAAGGTACACCTCCACAGCCCGGTGCCGGATGCTATTCTGGGTTTTAGCTCTAACCTGAGCTACGGCAAAGCCAGTCTAGCTTTCACGGTGCGCTCCAATATCGGTGGCTATTTGTACAACGGCGTCGAAGCGGGCCAGGGTAACTATTATGGCCTCAACACGGGCTTGGGCTTTGCGTCTAACGTGTTGCCCAGCATATACGCTACCGGGTTCAAGTTCGGGCAGCCATATAGTGACTACTACCTCCAGAATGCTTCATTCGTGCGCCTTCAGAACGTGACGCTGGGTTATGACTTCGGCAGCCTGCTCAGCACGGGCACCAACTTGCGCCTAACGCTAGCTGGTCAAAACCTACTCGTGCTGACCAAGTACACCGGCCTCGACCCGGAGCAAAACGGTGGCCTCGACACCCAGCTCTACCCCCGACCCCGCACCATTACACTCGGCCTTAATCTCGGCTTCTAATTGCAATTCCCCTTCGCTAGCTATATGAAATCCCACCCGTTTTTACGCCGCCATAGCGCTGCCCTATTTGTGGCCACTGCCCTACTTACCGGCAGCTTGGCATCCTGCACCAAGGACCTTGACCGCACGCCCTTTTACGACCTGAATACCGAGTCGGTATACGGCGACCCAGCCAACCATATTCATGTGCTGGCCAAGCTCTACGCGGGCTTCAATATGTCAGGCGATCCCGGCTCGCCCGACGTGTTTGCCGGGCAAGGCAAGGACGAAGGCGAAACTTCCTACCTGCGTGCCTTCTGGTACTTGCAGCAGCTAACTACTGATGAGGCCGTAGTGGCTTGGAACAGCGGCCCGCTCCAAGAGTTGAACTCGGATACCTGGTCGTCAACCAATGACCTCATTAACAACAGCTACACCCGAATTTTTTACGAGATAACGTTGTGTAACGAGTTTATCCGCGAAACCAGTGACGACAAGCTCAGCACCCGCGGCATCAGCGGGGCCGACGCGGATAATGCCCGCGTTTACCGGGCCGAAGCGCGCTTTCTGCGGGCGCTGGCTTACTACCACGCCCTGGATATGTACGGCAGCGTGCCGTTTGTGACGGAAGCCGATGCGCCCAGCAAAAACCTGCCTAAGCAGATAAGCCGGACCGACCTTTTTGCCTACGTCGAGTCGGAGCTGAAGGCCATTGAGCCGCAGCTGAATGCGCCCCGCCAGGCGCTCTACGGCCGGGCCGACGCGGGCGCGGCCCAGATGCTGCTGGCCAAGCTCTACCTGAACGCGGAAGTGTACACGGGCACCGACCGCTACACCGACTGCCTCACCTATTGCAACAAGCTGCTCAACGACGGCTACAAGCTGGCGCCCGAATACCGCCTGCTGTTCTTGGCTGACAACAACATAACGGCGGCTTCGGAGATTATCTTCCCCATTACCAGCGACGGCTTAGCTTCGCAGACCTACGGCGGCACCACCTACATTATTCACGCCCAGGTAGGCGGCAACATGACGGCCAAGGACTTCGGCATAAACGGCGGCTGGGTCGGCAACCGCACCCGCCAGAACCTCCCCCTGCTGTTCGCCGATGTGACCGGCAAGACCGACCAACGGGCCATGTTCTTCACGGCGAAGCAGCGCCTGCAAGTCGATACGCTGACCCAATTCAGCAACGGCTATACCTCGACGAAGTGGCGGAATGTGACTTCTACCGGCCAACCCGGCTCGGACGCGGCCGGCAATTTCGCGGATACCGACTTTCCGCTCTTCCGGCTCGGTGATGTGTACCTCATGTACGCCGAAGCCGTGCAGCGCGGCGGCCAGGGCGGCAGCCCGGCTCAGGCGCTCACTTACGTAAATGCCCTGCGCGACCGCGCTTACGGCAACTCCGGCGCCGGCCACGTTACGGCGGCCGACGTAGCCTCACCCGATTTTCTGCTGGCCGAGCGCGGCCGCGAGCTGTACTGGGAAGCCCAGCGCCGCACCGACCTCGTGCGCTTCGGCAAGTTTACGAGCGGCACTTACCTGTGGCCTTTCAAAGGCGGCGTGAAGGCGGGCAAGGAGCTGTCGCCCAATTTCAATCTCTACCCCCTCCCCTCGACCGACATCGTGGCGAACCCCACGCTCAAGCAAAACCCCGGCTACTAAGCCCCTATCCGAAAAGCCGCCTAAGCGCCTATTCCGATAGGCTCTAAGCCCCGGAATGAACTCACAAGTGAAGTTGAAAACTTAGGGTCTGGTGCTGCCGCTGGCCATGCCTCGGGTGGGGAAACCGGGCCGCTGCTCAGGCGGCAGCCCGGCACCAGTGAAGCCAGCCGGCAGGTGAATCCAGGCATTAAGCTTCGCCTTGCCGAGCAGGTTTCGCGGGCAGCTGTGAACGCATGTTATTGACAAGCAATTTTTTAACAGGCGCACGAATGCTGAGTGATTTACAGCTGCGCTGCCTGGCCTATCCCCCTTTTTAGTCACTCTTTTTCCTTGCCCACCTATGAACAAGATAGCTACCCTGGCTTTGGCTGCTGCACTGGCCGCCACCACGCTAAGCGCACACGCGCAGATAACGCTGGATGGCGTTATCACAGCCGCCGAAATCGGCACCGGCGGCAATAAGTACCAGTCGCTCGGGGCGTTTTCGACGCCGCACGTTTCTACGGCGGGTTTTGGAAATGCTGGCTTGCTGCGCATGTACGGGGCCAATACCAATAGCAAACTCTATATCGCTTTGGCTGGCTTCATTGACCCGAACCCTAACCCCGCTGGTCTCTATAACAATTTTCAGCTCTACCTAGATTTACCGAATAAAAGTGGCGTACCCATCGGTACGCCGCTGCCCAGTATAGCCGGCACGGCCACGGTGTTTGGCACTTTCGGCACCAATAGCATTGGTGGCACCAAGCTGGAAATGGAAGGTGATGTTGCTATTGCCACGACTGGGAAGGGTGATGTGCAGGCCGTCGTCTACAAGTCGGCTACTAACGCAGTGGCAGCTTCGCTTGACGGTGGGGTGAATCTTTTAACTGATGGTACGCCCAAGACCCTGGTGGGCACCACCGGCGACTATGCGCTGCTGGCGAATACCCGCGCGTCCTACAAGGCTTCGACTGGCGACATCACCACGAATCCTGGTGGTGCCAGTGGTGAGGCCGGCTCCACTGGCCTGGAGTACGAGTTTGACCGCGCCGCGCTGGGCTTGCCCTCGGGTGCCTCTATCGTGAAAGTGATGGCAGCCTACGTAAGTGGCGATGCGTACTGGTCATCAGATGTAATTCCCGAGATTCCCGGTAACGGCAACAATAACCTGGGTTTCAGCCCCGATTTTACGGCACTGACCGGTACGCAGGCAGCTTCAATCAATGTGGTGGTGCTCAGCAGCCGCCAGGCCGACGACGCGGCGGTGGCCATGAGCGTATTTCCGAACCCCTCGGAGGGCAGCTCTACCATTTCGTACCAGGTAAAAGATGCAGCGCAGAGTGTATTGGTGCGCGTCACGGATTTGCTGGGCCGCAGTGTGCGCACCTTACTGGATGCCAAGCAAAGCTCGGGCCTGCACGACCTGAACGTAGCCACGGGTGACCTCAGCCGGGGCACCTACTTGGTGCAGGTGCAGGTGGGCGACAAAGTTGCGACCCGCCGCCTGGCCGTCACCCGCTAATTCCCTACCTCCTACTCGGCCCAGCGCTAGCCAGCGGGCCGAGCGTTAGCTCTGCGCCTGTCTTCCTTGTTTATTTCATGAAAAGAACCGCTTTCCTTTCGCTGCTGGCGCTGCTAGGCGGCTCTATGCAAGCCCGTAGTCAGCCGGCTGGTCCCAAAGTCAGGGCTGCTTATCAGGACCCGGTGCAGTACGGCAAACCGTTTGCCGGGATGCCGGAAAGCCAGAACGCGACCATCTACCAGGTCAACATGAGGGGCTTTAGCCAAGCTGGTAACTTTCAGGGCGTACTGGCCCGGTTGGATTCTATTAAAGCGCTAGGGATAAACGTGGTGTACCTGATGCCCATTTTCCCTATCGGCAAGGAGCGGGCCGTTGATTCGCCCTTCGCGGTGCAGGACTACACGGCCGTGAACCCCGAGTTTGGCACCCTAGCCGACTTGCGGGTGCTGGTAGACGCCATTCACACCCGCGGCATGGCCGTGATGCTCGACTGGGTGGGCAACCACACCTCCTGGGACCACCCCTGGATAAAGCAGCATCCCGAGTGGTACGTGCACGACGCCAGCGGCAACATCGTGAACCCAATACCCGCTTGGAAAGACATCGCTCAGCTCAACTTCGAGAACCCACAGCTGCGCGCGGCCATGATTAGTGCCCTGCGCTACTGGGTGTTTGCGGCCAACATCGACGGCTACCGTTTTGACTACGCCGACGGCCCGACGCAGCAGTTTTTTCAGGAAGCGCTGGGCAGCCTCAATTCGATTCGCACCCACAAGCTGCTGTTTCTGGCTGAGGGCAGCGCCAAAAAGTATTTCTTCCAGACGGGCTTTCAACTTGACTATGACTTTCCCTTCATCCAGGTGATGCGCCACGACGTTTTAGGTCGGGGCAAAAGCGCCAAGCTGCTTGACTCGCTCAACACCGCTGAGTACCAAGGCGCGCCGCCCACGGCTCGTATGGTGCGCTACACCTCCAACCACGACATCAACAGCTCGGAAGGCCCGCCGCAGGAAATGTTTAAGGGCGAGCGTGGCGCAATGGCCACCTTCGTTGTGGCCGCCTACATGCGGGCTGTGCCCATGATTTACAACGGCCAGGAAGTGGGCTACAACCAGCGAGTGCCCTTCATGGGTCCGCGCAAGCCGATTGACTGGACGCCCAACCTCGCCACCACCGCCGAGTACAAGCGGCTCCTGCACCTGCGCAACGGCAGCGAGGCACTACGCAACGGCCAGCTAGCCTCCTACAGCAGCGACGATGTGTGCGTCTTCACTAAAACGCTGGGTCGCCAGCAGGTGCTGGTGCTGGTGAACCTACGCAACAAGCCGAGTACCTACCAAACGCCTGTCGCCCTGAGCGCCACTACCTGGCACGAAGCCTTCGGCAACCCGGCCCCGGCCCTGCGCGGCGCCCTAATCCTGCAGCCGTTTCAGTACCTGATTTTGCGCAACCAACCCGGCCTAGCTACCAGCCATGCATCTACTAATTAATGAGCCAGCGCCGTCCACCCGTAGCGGCCATTCTCCCACGAGGTATTCTACATGAGAAAGTTTTTGTTGGCTTTGCTGCTGGGTGCCGGCTATTCGGCGGCTGCGTTAGCCCCTAGGCCCCTCACCGCCTGCCAGGGCAAGGTAAAGCTGACGGTGGCCTTGAACCCAGCCGGCCAGCCCACCTACGCGGTGGCTTACGGCGTGCGGCTGGTAGTAAACGCCTCGCGACTAGGCATCGCGTTGCAAGGCGGCCCCGGCTTCGACGGGCCGCTGGTGCTAGCCGGCAGCGAGGTGAAAGATGTGGATGAAACCTGGCAGCCTGTCTGGGGCGAAGTGAAAAACATTCGCAATCACTACCAGCAGCTAACCGTGCACCTGCGCCAGCCCCAGATGCCCGGCCGGCGGCTCGATGTGGTGTTTCGGGTATTTGCCGACGGGGTGGGCTTTCGCTACGAATTTCCCCGGCAGCTAGCCCTGGGCAATTTCGTGGTCAGCGACGAGCTAACGGAGTTTGCGCTGCCCGCCGACCACCAAGCCTTCTGGATACCCGGCGACTACGACACCAACGAGTACTACTACACCCACTCGCGGCTGAGCGCTGTGGATGGCACCGCGCAGGTGAAGGCCTCGACCGAGATTGCGGTGCGCGTTGCCCCCGATGCGCAGGTCGTGGCTACGCCGCTCATGCTCAAGTCGGCCGATGGGCTGTATATCAATATTCACGAGGCAGCGCAGCTCGATTATCCGGCCATGCAGCTGCACGTGGATAGGGCTAGCTACCGCCTCACGGCACGGCTCGTGCCCGATGCGGTGGGCAGCAAGGCGTTTTTGCACGCGCCTAGTCACACGCCCTGGCGCACAATTATCGTGAGCGACAAGGCCACAGATATTTTGGCTTCTAAGCTCATTATCAACCTCAACGAGCCGAGCAAGCTGGCGAGCACCGACTGGATAAAGCCCATGAAATTCGTGGGCGTGTGGTGGGAAATGCAGATTGGCCGCACCGATTGGAAATACGCTGCGAGTGCCGACACGCTCGACGCGAAGGGCCAGCTCATCCCGACCAGCCGCCACGGTGCCACCACGGCCAACGTGAAGCGCTACATTGACTTTGCCGCGCAGCACCACATTGCCGGGGTGCTGGTCGAGGGCTGGAACGTGGGCTGGGAAGACTGGTTTGGTAACTGGAAGGAGAACGTGTTCGACTTTGTGACGCCCTACCCAGACTTCAGGGTGGCAGAAGTTACGCAGTACGCCAAGTCGAAAGGTGTGCAGATGCTCATGCACCACGAAACCTCCGGCTCGGCCACCAATTACGAGCAGCACTTCGATACGGCGTATCAGTTTATGAACAAGTACGGCTACCACTCCGTGAAAACCGGCTACGTGGGCCGCATCATCCCGCGCGGCGAGCATCACGACGGGCAATGGATGAGCAACCACTTCGTGCGCGTGGCCGAGATGGCCGCTAAGCACCATGTCACGGTAGATATGCACGAGGCGGTGCGCCCCACCGGCCTGAGCCGCACCTACCCCAACTGGCTGGCCAGTGAGGCAGGTCGCGGCAACGAGTACAACGCGTTCAGCATTGGCAACCCGCCCGAGCACGAAACCATTATGCCCTTTACCCGCCTCATGGGCGGGCCAATGGACTACACACCCGGCATTTTTAAGCTGCAAGGCTATGCCACTAACCCCGCCCGGCGGGTGCAAACCACCCTGGCCAAGCAACTAGCCCTGTACGTGACGATGTACTCGCCGCTGCAAATGGCGGCTGACCTGCCAGAGAATTACGCCGCCCACCTCGACGCTTTTCAATTTATCGAAGACGTGCCAGTGGACTGGGATGATACCCGCATCTTGGCCGCCGAGCCGGGTGACTATCTTACCACCGTGCGCCGAGCCAAGGGCCGCGACGAGTGGTACCTGGGCAGCATCACCGACGAGCAGGCCCGCACGCAATCGGTCAAACTCGATTTTCTGACCCCTGGCCAGCGTTACGAGGCTGCCATCTACGCCGATGGCAAAGGTGCCGATTGGCAGAAAAATCCGGCCAGTTATCAGATTACCAGACAAGTCGTGACCAGTAAGTCGGCCCTCACCCTTAAGCTGGCACCTGGCGGCGGCGCGGCCATCAGCTTTAAGCCGGTGTCTAAACAGTAAGTCGCTAGCCCCTCCTATTCTCCTACCTAGCTCCCGCCATGCCCCCCCATCGCACTTCCATTGCCGATATGGCGCGCGCCCTTAACCTGGCGCCCTCTACGGTATCGCGAGCCCTCTCGCACTACCCCGATGTGCGCGAGACCACCCGGCAGCGGGTGAAGCTCCTGGCCCAGGAGCTTCACTACCAGCCTAACCAAACGGCGGTGGCCTTGCGCAAGGGCCATAGCAATACGCTCGGGGTAGTTTTGCCGCACCTAACCGGCAGCTTCTTCCCCGAAGTAGTAGACAGTATTATTGAGGCCGCCAATAAGGCCGGCTATAACGTGTTAGTGTGCCCCTCGCGAGAGGACACGCGGCAGGAAAAGCAGAACCTGGAGCTACTCGCCAACGCTCAGGTAGCCGGCGTGCTGGTGTCGCTGGCTAGCAGCACGCAAGATTTTTCGCACTTCGAGCCCTTGCGTGCGGCGAAGCTACCGTTGGTTTTTTTCGATCGAGCCGCGCCTGGATTGACGGGCAACCACATCAGTTCGGTGGTGCTTGACGACTACGCCGGGGCCTACGCGGTGGTAGCCCACCTGCTGGCCGAGGGCTATCAGCGCATTGCGCATTTCTCGGGTCCCCAGCACGTGGGCATTTACCAGCAGCGGCACCAAGGCTACCTCCAGGCTCTGCGCGACCACGGCCAGCCCTACCGGGAAGAGCTGCTGTACCGGGCCGAGCCCGACCAGCAAGCCGGCACCCTCGGGATGCAGCAGATGCTGCGCCTGTCCTTGCCGCCCGACGCCGTTTTCTCTTCCAACGACTCGGCGACGGCCGGGGCGATGCTCGTGCTGAAGCAGTGCGGCCTACGCATTCCCGACGATGTAGCTCTAGCAGGCTTCAGCAACGCCACCTTTACCCAACTCACCGAGCCGCCGCTCACCACCGTAGACCAGTGCAGCCGTCAAATGGGCCAGTTGGCCGTGCAGCTGCTGCTCACTCTTCTGCACCCTAGCCCCAGTTTACCTCCGCCCAGCCCGGTGCTGCTCACTCCTCAGCTACTGGTGAGGGCTTCGTCCCGGCGCGCAGCGGCGTAGGTAGCGGCCAGCCTTCACTAGTCTGGGCGCAATGACCGTTTTATCTCACTCCTACTTTTTTGCGTTTCCCGATGTCCTTGTTAATTAATGCCACCAAGACCAGCTTATTTTTTCTCTTTACGGCGAGCCTGCTAGCCGGCTGCAAGCCCGCCGACCCGGAGCCTCCCACTCAGGTTACGCCAACTACTCCTACCGTCAGCATTCCCACGCCTCCGCAGTACGGCGCGCCGTTCACGGGCGTGCCCAACCGGGAAGACGCCGCGATTTATCAAGTGAATATTCGTGCCTTCAGCCAAAACGGCAACCTGGCGGGCGTCACAGCCCGGCTCGATTCCATTAAGGCCATCGGCGTCAACGTGCTTTACCTCATGCCCATCTACCCAGTGGGGCAAATGCGAGCCGTGAACTCGCCTTTCGCGGTGCAGGACTACACGGCCGTCAACCCTGAATTTGGCACCCTGGCCGACCTGCGCGCGCTCGTGGACGGCGCCCACGCCCGCGGCCTGAGCGTGATGCTGGACTGGGTAGCCAACCATACCAGCTGGGACAATGCCTGGATTACAACGCACCCCGACTGGTATCTGCGCGACGCTGCCGGCACCATCCTAAGCCCGCCCAATACCAACTACACCGATGTGGCTCAACTCAACTTTGCTAATGCCACCATGCGCCTGAACCTGATTGCAGCCATGAAATCGTGGGTGTACATGGCCAACGTTGACGGCTTCCGCTGCGACTACGCCGATGCGCCGCCCGTCGACTTCTGGCAGCAAGCGGTAGATACGCTGCGCAACGTGAAGGCCCATAAGTTGCTGCTGCTGGCCGAAGGCACGCGCAGCGCCAACTTCACCGCCGGCTTCGACTATAATTTTGGGTTCAGCTTCTATGATGCCCTCAAAAAGGTGTACGCCAGCGGCGCGTCGGCTACCAGCCTTGATGCCCTCAATACCAGCGAGTACGTAGGCGCGTCACTAACCCAGCGCGTGGTACGCTACACTACCAACCATGACGTGAATAGCTCAGATGGCACACCGGTAACGCTCTACGGAGGAAATGCGGGCGCCATGTCGGCCTTCGTTATTGCTTCCTGCTACAAGGGCGTGCCTTTGGTGTACAATGGGCAAGAAGCGGGCATGACGACACCCATTACCTTTCCTTTCACCACCGTAAAAGTAAAGTGGAGTGCGCATTCCGACGTGAAGGGGGCCTACCAGCAGCTGCTGACCGCCCGCGACGCCAGCCCGGCCCTGCAACATGGCACCCCGGTTTCCTCCAGCTCGGCCGACGTGTGTGCCTTTACCAAAACGGCGGGCACCAACCAGGCGCTAGTGTTGGTTAACGTCCGCAACGCTCCTACCACGTACACCGTGCCTGCCTCCCTAACTAATTCCACTTGGACCAACGCCTTACAGGGCGGCACTACTACCCTTGGTGGCCAACTCACCCTGCCGGCCTATGGCTACGTAGTTCTGAAAAACTAAAAAGACTCGAACTGCAAAATAGCAGCTATAGCCTTTAAAGTTAGGGCGTGTTATGGTAACTGGTGCGTGCCTGCAAAGCTACCCCAGCAAAAGGACAGGAGCGACGCAATTACTAGTCTACTTTAACGAACGTAGCTGTTGCAGAACTCCGCTTGGATTGCTCCTTTTCTGATCAGATGCTACGCTGGGGCCTGATTTTTGAAATAGGCCCGGCGATTACGGAGCAAAAAGCGTGTATCTGGAACTGCCACCGGCTGGGGCAGCGCAACAGCCGTGCTGATGTGCTACCTCGGCCGGTACCGAAGCAGCTTTTTAAGGTTGTAAGCCACGGCCGTGAGCAGCATGGTCTTGTGGACCCCAGCCTGCCCTTGCACGTTCATCCGGCGCAGGCCGTAATGATGGATTAGATTGCCAAATACGGGTTCCACTGTACTTTGTCGGACCCGGCGCAGACGCTCCCCGGCGGGACTGCTGGCACTGCCAAGCCCGCCGATAAGTCGCCTCGTAAATGGCTTTGGTGAGCTGCTTGCGCTGGGCTTTCGGGGCGCAGGCCGGCTTGCGCGGGCACGGCTGGCTATCGCGGTAGGCGGCCCAATAGATTTTGTATTAACCGCCGTCCTGGTTCGTGTCGTACTTCTGGAAGGGCAGCGCCTTGCCCATCGGGCAGACGTACTGGTCGGCTGTGCGGTCGTAGGCGAAGCCCTGCGTTTCGGGCTTGTACTGCCCGAAGACCGGAATCCAGGCTGTCACGCCTTGCGCGTGCGGCTCACGGTCGAGTGCCAGGGCAAATTCTCGTCTACCTCATAGTGTACGCTTCCCCGTTCGGTAAACCAGTAGTTAGCAGAGGCTAAGCCGCTTGTTTAAATTCGATGGGGTCCTAAAATTCAAGGCTTGGTGCGGCCGTTGGGTGTTGTAATCGTGCAGCCACTCGTCCACGAGCTGGCGTACGTGGGCCAGCGAGCGAAACAGCTGGGCGTCAAGCAGCTAGCGGCGAAACGAGGCGTTGAAGCGTTCGATGTAGGCGTTTTGCGTCGGCTTGCCGGGCTGAATTTAGTGCAGAACAATGCCCTGCTGCTCACACCACTCGCTCAGACGGGCGCTGATAAATTCAGAGCCGCTATCGGTACGCAGCTGCGTGGGACGGCCATGGCACTCGACTAAGCGCGTGAGTACCTGTACGACGCGATTGGCCGGTAAGGAAAAGTCGATTTCGATGCCCAATTATTGGCGGTTAAAATCATCGAGCACGTTTAGCGTCCGAAACCGGCGGCCATCCGTCAACACGTCGCTGGTAAAGTCAAGTGATCAGCACACATTAGCCGCCACCGGTACCACTAAAGGCTGCTTGACACGGGCAGGCACTCGCTTTTTTAGGCGCCGGGGTAAGTTCAAGGCGAGTGTTCGATAAATACGCAACGTGCGTTTGTGATTGATTAGCAGGCCGTTTTTGCGCAAGCAGTGGTGCAGCTTTCAGAAACCCTAGCAGGGGTGCCGCCCCGTTAACGCCCATAAAGCCTGCTATACCGGCTCATCGTTACGCCCCTGCTTCACGCGATGATAGCTGCCACGCGCGAGCCCGACCAGGGCACACGCTCGCCGTTGACTCCAGCCCTTACTCACTAAGCCCTGCGCTGCCTGGCGTCGCGCCGCAGGGCTGGCTACTTTTTTCGCAGTAGCTCTTTGATAGCTTGGTTCTCTAATCTCAAATCGGCAAACAGCTGCTTGAGCGTGCGATTCTCTTCTTCCAAGTGCTTGAGCCGAGTAAGCTCCGCGACGCTGGCCCCCGCATACTTGCTTTTCCAGGAATAGAACGTCGCCTCGCTCAAGCCGTGCTCACGCACAATCTGGGCCACGGTCTGCCCGCTGGCTTGCTGTCGCAGAATGGCCACAAGCTGGGCCTCGCTGAATCGTCCCTTTTTCATGTGTCAGTTGTCAGATAGTGAAAATACGCTTTTCTCTACTCACAACTGGCTCACTTCTCCAGGAAGCGTACAGATCTGCAGCAGGATGAGATAGTAGATCGTCTAATGAACCTACTCGACCACATAGTGGGCGCTTCCAAACCACTATTAACCAGCTTACTGACCTGGCTTATCTGCAACAGACTTATAACAAGACGGTTGAACAGCGCCAGCTAGCGTCGTGGAAGATTTGGTCCCACAGATTACGGCAATTAGAAAACTTCAGTTAAGAAACAACTTAAAATCAGTTAATTTAAATTTAGAGCGCTCAGCTTTCCCTGACTACGATAGCTACCAAGGGCTATTCAGGGCAGGTCGGCGAAGGGTATGTGTTCTATCCTGAAGAGGAGTATTCATTAAAATGACCCGGTTTTTTCACCTAAAACCCCCGGTTCAGGCAAGAAACAGGCTGGTAGATTTGTATCATCTCCAGAATGGCCTTGCTTCTATTCAAATAAGACCCAGCTGACTCCGGAAGTAGGCCCCACTCTAGGCACCGTATCAACTACAACAATCCTACTGCCTGGCTACCGCACTGCCCGCTAGGTGTTGCTTCCTTCACTCAGTTTGCCTGATGTTCTAGCCTAGGCAAGCCAACTGTTGTTCCTGATTGCTGACTCGAAAAAAGGAGCTATTCCGTAGCGGAAATGATGCGTGTACTGGCGCCAGAAAATAGCGCTGGTAATAAAAACAAGCTGCAAAAAAATACCCGAATTGGATTTCCGTCAAATGGTAAATCTCTACAATCCCACCCATGGAAAAGCACCAGAAATCCAGTGTCAACCCTCGTGTGAGGTATTTTAGGCCGTTCGTCCTGCTGCTGTTTTTTGCCAGCACTACCTTATCGCAGGCACAGATTTTAAATCAGCGGGCTGATTCTTCCATTCAGGCGTTCAATAATGCCTTTCTGGTAACGCAGAGTGACAACGTTTACTACAAAAAAGCCCTGAACGACAACGCATCCGACGGCAACTGGACTTTAGCCTTGGATATTTTCGGGATGCAAGACACTTATGAACGCAGAAAGAGTGACGCGGACAAGGCTTTGGTCAATAAGCTCTGCAACGGCTTTCTTAAGCTCAATCCTCCTCCCTATGCCTACGATGGCTGGAATGACGATATTGCCTGGATGGGGCTCGGCCTGGCTAGGGGATATCAAGTAACAGGTACCATCAATTTTTTAACCCAAGCCGAGTATTGCTTCAACCTTGCTTACGACAGAGGGTGGAATACCGTCTTCAACAGCGGCGGAATTTGGGAACAGCAACCCGATATGACCCCTGCTGAACGTGGGAAGTCGCCCGCTGAGTGGGCAGTCAACAAGGAAGCCTTATCTAACAATCCCAATGGGAAGCTCGCTTGTATACTTTATGAGAGCACCGGAAAAGCCGATTACCGCGACAAAGCCATCCAAATCTATAATTGGTCGAGAAGCCACCTTTTCAATCCATTGAACGGGCAGGTGTATGCGGGAATCGACCGGATTGAGGTGGTGAACAAGGGCTCTGCGGTTTACAACCAAGGGTCTTTTATTGATTTTGCGGCTCATCTGTACAAAATTACCGGCAACGAGATGATGTTGAGAGATGCGCAGCTAGCCGCCAATTATGTAATCAATAACATGACCACCAATGGGATTATCAGTAATTCCGCGGACTATCTGAATACCTGGGCCGACGAGTACGCTCGTGGTCTGGGTCATCTCTGCATGTGGAATCCGCAACTCTGGAATACCTATTACCCTTTTATGAAACAAAATGCGGACGCCGCCTGGAAAAACCGCAGAACAGACCTTAATCTTTCGTGGAATGGCTGGGCAGCTCCTACCCCGGTCGTTTCCAACAGTTGGCCCACGAAATATGTAAGTACCGTAGCGATGCTGCAATTTACCCCGATGGTTCACTCACTTTCTGGAACCATCGAAGCAGAAGACTATAACTTCATGCAAGGCGCTTCTACCGTAGGTCTTTCAACGGGTGGCAAAGCTGTCGGCGCAATTGACAGCGGAGACTGGCTGGAATTTATTGTAAATGCTCCAAAATCAGGGCTATATACTTTGTCCTTCAGCGTCGCAGGAATAGCCGCTGGGTCGATGGAAATTCAGCAGAACAACGTAACCTTGACAACCCTTGCGCTTCCCGCTACTGGCAGCGCTTTTAACGCGGTAAATGCCGCCGTAGAATTGAAAGCGGGCATACAATCTTTAAAGCTAAAGGCAGTCGCCGGCGGCTGGACTATCGACAAGTTTACTGCTCAAAGCTGCAGTCAGATAGTCCCTATTGTGTTGGTGAATGGCAAGCCAGCCCAGCAAACAGCTGCTATAACAGTTGCGAGCGGCGACAAGGTGCAACTTAAACCAACGCCTGGGGACGGAACCTGGAGCTGGACAGGGCCCCAGAATTTTTCTTCAACGTCGCGGGTAGTTACGCTTAATAAAATTGACTTTAGCCAAGGCGGTATTTACACCGCGAGGTATACCAATCCGGCGGGCTGTGTCAGCGAACAGGATTTTGTAATCACCTTGAAGAATTGCATGCCTACCCCGATTAGCACCAGTATTCAAGTCAATGAAGCAGCGCCTCGGCAGGCAGATTCACTTACCGTGCAAGCAGGTAGCTACGTCGCCGTGGAGGCGCAGCCGGAAGAGGGCAGCTGGACGTGGACAGGACCAAATGGATTCGTAGCTAACGCTAGAGAATTTTCGTTTCTAAGTATTGATTATAAAAAAGCGGGGAAGTATACCGTAACTCACACTAATTCTGCTGGCTGCGTAAGCACCCGGACAATCAGTATTGCGCTGACGGGTCCGGACCCTTGTGGTTTACCAATCACGCCCTACCTCAACGTAAATGACGTTGTGTGGAAAAAGCAGGAATATGCTTCGTTAAATATCGGCGACAAGATTACCGTTGGCCCGCAAGCAGCGGACGGTGGAACCTGGAGCTGGACTGGTCCCAATAATTTTACAGCCACTACGAGGGAGTTTACTATTACAAACTTTACGGCGCAGCAAGCAGGTACCTACACGGCTGCTTTCACTAATGCTGCTGGTTGCGTGAGTTCGCGCGATTTCACCATCGGGTTCAATGGCAATTGTACGCAAGCATCAATTACACCAACCATTACGGTAAACGGAATACAGGTACAAAACACCGCTTCCATTTCAGTCCATTCCGGTGACAGTGTATTGATTAAGTTTCCGGCAACTGAGGGCACTTGGAGATGGACAGGACCCAATGGCTTTACCTCTGAAGCTGCCGAAGTATATTTTAGAAGGATTCTTTTTTGGCAAAAAGGAAGCTATGAAATCAGCTTGATTGGCAACAACGCCTGCATCAGCACGCATATACTGACCATTGATGTGACCAACGATGACTACTGCGGCACGCCAATTACGCCGTATTTCAACGTCAATGATGGCACCTGGCAGAGCGATTCTTCAGTCACTGTAAATGAAGGCGATAAGCTGCAGCTAGGGCCACAGCCTGGCAAAAACATGTGGGCATGGACCGGCCCCGGAGGATTCTTTGCCAACACCAGGGAAATAGTACTGCAGAATATCCAGGTTAATCAAGCGGGAATTTACCAGGCTACTTATACGAACAATTTAGGTTGTCTAAGCTTCAAGAACATTGTCGTGACCGTAAACAGAGCGACTGTGCTCACAGCAGCTGCCCCCAACAGCCAGGTACTGAGCTTTTATCCGAACCCAGCAGCGGATGAAGTAACACTGACTAATATCGCTGGAAATGAGCTGATTATTGTGAGTGACTTGTCTGGAAAAGTAATGCTTCAACCAACACCAATCATTGTGGATGGAAATGCTAAAATCAATATAAGTGCGTTGAAACCCGGTTTATATTTTATCAATGTGGACGATTTTTCAAATCGGAGAAATTACAAATTGATAAAAAAGTAGGTATAGGAAAACGGTGGTCTGAGGCGAACTATGAGGCGATTTAGTTACCTAGCGCTGGTAGCCGCTGTAGTCCTGCTGAATCTTAGTTTAAGCAGGACTTATACAAAACTCACCTGTCATCGCGAGCGCAGCAAAGCGGTGACAGGTGAGTTTTGCATAAGTCTTGTCGAGAACCATCTAGCGCAAGGCCGAGTGCCATACACTACTTGAAATTATTGAGTACACAACGATGTCGAGTCGCAACTTCGCTTTACGTCTTATCTGTGTGCGATTTAGCTACATTGCTTCACTAGTCAACTTACGTGTTGGCTGGTTATTAACTCTGAATAGCCAATTGCTAGAGGCAGGTCTTTAAATTCGTCCCTTGCTAGTGAATATGACTCCACTTTGCACACTCGTTCTTGCTACTCACCTTTCCCACCCCGCTTCCTCACCTTTCTCCGCCCCTCAAAAGGCCGCTCCCGAGCGCTGCACACAGTAGGCAATGGGGGTTAATCACTTGTTGGGCGCTGCTGGTACTGTGCTTACGAGTGGTGCAGACGGCGCATGCCCAGCCTTCTCCGCCGAGTGAGTTCCGCTTCGAGCACCTTTCCGTAGATGAGGGCCTCGCGCACAGTGACGCCATGACCGTGACGCAGGATAGGACCGGCTTCATCTGGGTGGGTACCAACCATGGCCTGGACCGCTACGACGGCTATGGCCTGAAGCAGTACTCCCTGCCTGTAAACCCGCTGAATGGACTATCGGCCAACCGCATCCGAGTGCTGCACTGCGACCCAGCCGGACAGCTCTGGGTGGGTACCGAGCGCGGCGGCATCAGTTTTTACGACGCCGACCACGACTGTTTCCAGAGCTTCGCCACAAAGCCGGTACCACCGGCTGCGTGGCGCCTCATGCGGCAGCTAGCCCAGGCTGATGTGTCGTCGCTGGTGTCCGACGCGCGGGGTCGACTCTGGGTGGGGACCAGCCAGGGACTATTCGTGCTAACTTTCGGGCCAGGCTACCAGCAGCTGCAAAACCTGGCGCTCATCTCTCCGGCGGGCGCGCCCAATTCGGCATTTAACGTGCGCGCCTTAGCGATAGACCAGCAAGGCAGCATTTGGGTGGGCGCTTACGACGTAGGCCTGCAGGTGGTAGATGCCACAGCTGCTCAGCTAGTAGCTCGCGCTACCCCGGTGGCAACGTCCAGCGTGCGAGCCCTGTGCCTTGACCACCGCGGCGACCTGTGGGTAGGCACCGACCATACCGTGCTGTGGGTGCACGGCGCGGCCGGCCGCCGGCCTGAGGAACTAACGGCCACCGCCTTGCCACAGCGACTGCCGTTTCTGCAGTCGCTGCACCTCGATTCGTTTAACCGCCTGTGGACCGGCACTATCTATGGGCTGTACATGTGGGAGCCCGGCCCAGCTACCGCCAATAGCCCGCCCCTGCAGCCCGAGCCGCCACACCGCTTTCTACCCCGCGATGGGGAGCCGTACAGCATCAATGCCGAGCAGGTCTATCAGATTTTTGAGGACCGAAACCAACTGCTGTGGCTGTGCGCGGCAGCCGGGGGGCTTAATTGGATAAACCTGCGACAGAAGCCCTTTGGGCGCATTCGCCAGCAGTTGCTAGGCCAGCCTACGCTGCCCAATAACTATGTCAACGCCATTTACAAGGAGGAAGCGCGCAACCTGCTCTGGTACGGTACCCGCAACGGAGCTGCGTGCTACGACTTGACGACCAAGCAGTCTCGCTATTATTTCAACCAGGCGCAGCCCGACGCTTCCGGGGGCGATGTAGCAACCATCTTTCAAAGTTCTAATGGCACTTTGTGGTTTGGCACCCGCGGCAGCGGCCTAGTGGCACTTACCCGGCCCAACGGCCACGACCAGCTGACGACGTATACGACCGTCGGCCAGGGAGCCCTGGATTTGAGTCGGCTAAGCATTGAGAGCCTAGCCGAGGACCGCTACGGCACGCTCTGGATTGGGACTCGCGGCGGCGGCCTGCACCACCTCAGCCAGGATGGCCGGATGCTGCCTGCTCACTCGCCCCCACGCCATCCGCTGCCTTCTACGCAGTTTACGTACCTGCTTTACGACCGCACGCAGGATGTGCTTTGGGCCAGCACCTGCGACGCAGGCCTACTTAAGCTGCGCGTCACGCCTGACTCGGTGGTGCTGTTGCGGCAGTTTGCTTATCACTCGCCGCCGGGCCAGCGCCTGCAAGTAAACTACACCTGGCCCTTGCTGCTTGACCGGCGGGGGTCTCTCTGGATTGGTACTATCGGCGGAGGTCTGCACCAGCTAGTGACTGATACTAGGGGTAAGGAAACGGTGCGCTCCTACCAGCAGTGGCTGCCCGAGAGCGACGTGGAGAGCCTGCTGGCCGACGACGATGGTAACCTCTGGGTGGGCGGCACCGGGCTTTATCGCTTCCGGCCTGGCACCCGCCAGTGCCTGCGTTACGATGTGTCGGACGGCCTGCAAAGCAATTCCTTCAAGATTGGGGCGGCTTACCGGGCCCAGGATGGCACACTCTACTTTGGCGGCAAGAACGGCATTAGCTACTTTCAGCCGCGCGCCATTCAGCCCAATCCCTACCCCCCCGTGGTGCAGTTAACCGGCTTGCGCATCAGCAA
Organism: uncultured Hymenobacter sp.; assembly: GCA_937871705.1. Lineage (GTDB taxonomy): Bacteria > Bacteroidota > Bacteroidia > Cytophagales > Hymenobacteraceae > Hymenobacter. Next base: position 53,337 of record CALMOO010000657.1, on the reverse strand, counting down.
CGAGCCGGTGGAAGTGGGTGCCCAGTTGCACGGCCGGGTGCTGCTGCAACATGCCCTCACTACACCGCAACTGCTGACTATAAAGGCATCGGAGAATGATTTCTCGGTCGACTTCGTAGCCCTGAACTTCGCTAGCCCGCATAAAAGCCGCTATGCCTACCTCCTCGAAGGCTATCACCACGCCTGGGTGCTGCCGCCTCCCGGCCAGCGCACGGCCAGCTTCGCCAACTTGCCGCCCGGCAACTATACCCTGTGGGTGAAGGCCAGCAACGGCGAGGGCGGATGGTCGCGGCAGTCAGCCACCATGCAGTTTACGGTGCTTGCGCCCTGGTACCGCACCGGCTGGGCCTATCTTCTCTACGCACTGGCGGCCCTAGGGGCCGTAGCCGTGTACCGGCAAGTGGAAATGGCGCAGCAGCGCCTGAAAAATCAGTTGGTGCTGGAGCAGTTCCAGGCTGAGAAAGAAAAAGAGCTGACTGATTTAAAGCTGGGCTTTTTTACCAACGTCTCGCACGAACTGCGTACGCCGCTCACCCTCATCCTAGGCCCGATGGAAGAGATAATGGGCAGTGCCGGGCCGGTGGCGAACCTGCCGGGCAAGGTGCAACTCATGCACCAGCAGGCGCGCAAACTGCTGGAATTGGTAAACCAACTGCTGGATTTTCGCAAGGTGGAGACGGGCCACATGCCGCTGCTCGCCCGCCACGACGACGTAGTAAGCTTCCTGGCTAACCTTTACCCAGTTTTCCGGCTGCGGGCTGAGGAAAAAACCATCACCTACGTGCTGGACGTGCCGGCCGAGCCGGTAGTGCTTTATTTTGACCGCAGCAAGTTGGAAATTATTCTCAACAACCTGCTCGCCAATGCTTTCACCTACACACCGGCCCAAGGCCGGGTCGAGCTGGCTGCGACCATTGTCGGCAATCCAGGGGGCGAAGCCGTGTACGGCCCTGCGCAGCTCACGGGCAACTACTTGAAAGTTACGGTTACGGATACGGGTGTCGGCATTAAGGCCAGTGAGCTGGCGCGCATTTTTGACCCCTACTATCAAGCCTCGCATACAGCAGCGCGGCGCGTGGCGGGCACGGGCATCGGCCTGTCGCTGGCCAAGCAGTTTGCCGAACGCCACGGCGGCCAGCTCACCGTAGCCAGCCAGCGGGGGGTAGGTACCACCTTCGAGCTGCGCCTGCCTTTTGGCTGCCAGCACCTAGGGCCCGAAGACTTGCTGCCACTGGACCCCACGGTAGAACTGGCCCAGGACACACCCGCTGGGCTGACACTCAGCGAACCGGTTACAGCGGTGCGCGCTACCCTTGCCTACGCTAATCGGCCACGCCTACTGCTTGTAGAAGATACCGACGATGTGCGGCAGTACCTGAGCCAGCTCTTCGCGGATGACTATGAAGTGCTAACCGCCGTTGATGGACTAGTCGGCTGGGAGCAAAGCCTGCGCCACTTACCTGACCTGATTATCAGCGACGTGATGATGCCCCAAAGCGACGGCTTAGAGCTGTGCCGCCAGCTCAAGCAACACCCCAAAACGGCGCACATCCCCGTGGTGCTGCTCACGGCCCGCACCGCTGCGGTGCACGAGCTGGAGGGCCTAGGGGTGGGAGCCGACGACTACGTGAGCAAGCCCTTCAACCCGCTGGTGTTGCAAGCCAAAGCGGCCGCCTTATTACGCAACCGAGGCAAGCTGCGCGAATACTACCAGCGGCAAATCTTGCTGGAGCCTACGGAAATCGTTGTGGCCGATGTCGACCGCCAATTTCTGGAAAACGCGATGGCCGTGGTGGAGCGCAATCTCGACAACCCCGAGTTTAGTGTACAGGGGCTAGCGCGGGAGGTCGGCATGAGCCAATCGATATGCTACCGACGCATCAAGAACGCTACGGGCCAAACGACGGTGGAATTTATTCGGGACGTGCGCATGAAGCGGGCCGCGCAGCTGCTCACCCAAACCCAAATGCGGGTGTCAGAAGTAGCCTTTCAAGTAGGTATTACGGACGAGAAGTATTTCCGCAAAACGTTTCAGAAAATTTACGGCGTGGTGCCCTCCGAGTATATCCGGCAGCACCGACCTAGCCGCGATTCACCAGCGCCAGCTACCGACTAGGCAGGGTGTTGTTCAACACCTACACTGTCTTCTGCGTTGCGTAGGCTAGTCGCTAGGAACTATACGCTATCGGAGCACACCAGCCATTTAATCCCTTATTTAACAGCACCATTCCAATGGGTGTAAAATAAAATTACTCGATTTCCGATGTAAATGTTGCAGCTGGCAATCCTTCCTTATTAAAAAAGGTTGCCATGCTGCCATCACTCCAAGCATAGCGCACATATACCGGGCTGCTTACGGATGGACTGCGAACTAGTACTTTATTGTTTACAATTCTGGCTTGCGCCGGAACAAATTTCTTATCAGCACCGGCTACCTCAAAGTTCGTCAAGCCAGTTTTTGCTGCTACTAGTCCACTTTCGGCAAAGTCGAAGTCAACGACCAATTCTTGGCCTGAAGGAGTCGCTTTTTTGTATAACGGGCCTGTTGCTACTAGCTTTCTGCCATAGTTATTGGCTAATGCTAGCCTTGCCAGCCTCGCACCCACCTGCTGTTTATAAGGCGGATGTACTGTGCTTAGGGAACCCACATCCAGAGTTGATATCATTCCGGTTTTAGGAAGTGTTAGCCCATAGCGTTGCGCATCTCTCAATTTTTGAGACTGCTCTTTTTGGTCAGCGGCTCCGTAGAGATTGGGGGCTATTTGCACAAAATAGAAGGGAAATGTATACCCCCATTTGCTTCTCCAATCCTCAATCATAAGCGGAAACAAGTGTTTGTACTGCGCGGCCCTACCTACATTCGATTCGCCCTGGTACCAAATAACACCTTTAATAGTGTAAGGCACCAATGGGTTAATCATCGCATTAAAAAGGACGGTCGGCGTATTGCTGTTTACCTGGGAGATATTGGGTCGTTCGAAAACACTTGTTTTTAAAGTATATTCATAAAACCGGCCCTTGTAGATCTCTGCAACCAGCTGTGATTTCCAGTCTCCTTCCAACGGAATAGTAGTGCCCTCCGCATTCGTTATGGTCATCGGGCCACTAATTACCCCAGGGCCACCCGTATCAATAACACGAATAGCAATACTGTTTCTACCCTTGACTAAAAGAGATTTTGGAATACGAATTTCTCTCGGCACATTGGCAGCCGTGGCACCGACAAGTCCGCCGATTTTTTTTCCATTGATGTAGGTGGCATCCATATCATCAACAGCGCCGATTTTAAGTGTGTATTCCGTAGCAGGGTTGTTAACAGTAAAGTCCTTTCTAAACCACATGGCGCCGTCAAAATCACCGGAACGCACTTGGTCGAATCTTCCCGGAAGCTTTATAGTTGCCCACTCTGAATCATCATAAGTAGCAGAAGTTGCAGCAAGGTCGGAGAAGCTTATGTTCTGCCACTGCTCATCCGTTTTGGGGATTGCTTGCGAAGGCCATCTCTTAAACCAATTTTCTGTGGAAGCTTGCCTATCATCTAAGCCTTCCATCTGGTTAGTAAAGTCGCCGAGCTTTGCTAAGTAGTCTTTGCTCGTCCAGGCTTCGGCCGGGGTACCTCCAATGGAGGATTGTACGATTCCTATGGGCACCTTCAGCTCCTGGTAAAGTTTGCGAGCATAGAAAAAAGCGGTAGCGCTAAAATCGCCAGTAGTTGCCGGGCAAGAAGCAATCCATTTGCTTTGAACTGATTCCGAAGGCCTTGTTGCAGTATTGAAAGGCACTTTTAAAAATCTTATCTCTGGGTAATTAGCCTGCGCTATTTCCTGTGCTGAATGAAATATAGTATCATTCGGAGGCCACCCTGCTACCCCTATATCCATGTTAGATTGACCGGAAGCAAGCCATACTTCACCAAGTAAGACGTCATTGATAACAACAGCGGTGTCCGTAGTTGTAATCCTAATTCTATAAGGGCCGCCTGCCTTGGGCGTAGGTAATTTTATTTTCCACTTACCCCTGGCATCAGTCTTAGTTGAAATTTGCTTTCCCCAACTTGGCGATATAGCTACGCTCTGCCCTGCTAGTGCTTCTCCCCAGACATTCACTTCCGTCTTTTGCTGAAGCACCATACCATCAGAAAAGAGCGAGGACAATTTAAATGGTTTTTTTGCGCCACTTTGGGCAACTGCCGACAGACTAAAAGATAAGGCAACTAAGCAAAACAAGTTCTTCATTTTTGTCCTCATCAAAAATTTGGTTCAAATGGCAATTGAAACAGCCATTTTTAGATGGATGCGAGCACTGATAACCGGCGCAGTTCGGGCGCGCCCAAGTTCGCGTACTTTCTCGGCCAGTGAGTAGTAATAGCTTGCACTAGTTTGGCTTTGTAGAAAGAGGCCGGAGGTCAGTCGCCACCGAAGATTCTCTAACCAGTAGTGTTGGATTGAGCACTACGCGCTGCGAGGCGATGACATGGTGGGTGTCTTCGAGCAGCTTAAGCAGCAGGTGCACCGCGGTCTTGCCCATTTCGCTGCCCTGCAGGTTGAGCGATGTCAGCGCTGGCATTGTGAGCGCCGCCATGCTTTCGCTGGCGAAGGCTGCCAGCGCGATATCCTCCGGGATGCGCAGGCCGTGTTCCTTTATTACTTGCATCGCCCCGATGGCGACCAGCTCGTGCGAAGCAAAAATGGCATCAGGGACAACTGCGCCCGACAGCAAGGCCAACATGTGTTGGCGGCCAGAAGCTAGGGTCAGGTCACCAGTGCGCACGAGCCGCTGGTCTAGAAGCAAACCCTGGTCCTCCAGGGACTCCGCGTAGCCGCGCTGCTGGTCGCGGCATGCTGGCAGGTGCGCGGCCCCGGTAAGGTGCGCGATGCGGGTGCGGTTCTGGGCCGCCAGGTGTCGCACACCTTCGTAGGCGCCCTGATAATAATTCAGCAGCACGCAATTGGCCTGGCGGCAGTCAATGGCCTGATTGAAAAAGACGACGGGTGCGCCCTGCTGCCGCGCTACTGCCATAAGACTGCTAGGGCCCGCAGCGTTAACGACGGACACCAGCAAGCCATCGACCTGCGCAGTCAGCAGCCAGAGGAGTTGTTCCTGCTCCTGCTGCTCGTCCTCGTTCGACTCGCAGATTATCACCCGAAGCTTAGCCTTACTGGCGGCGGTGGTGATGCTGTGCAACACCTCGGGAAAGAAGTGACCGGTGAAGGCGGGTACGATAACCCCGATAACGCCCGTACGACCCCGCCGCAGCCCCGCAGCCAAGAGGTTAACCTGAAAATTTAGGCTGTTGGCCAGCTCGCGTACCCGTTGCTGCGTGGATGGGCTGACGCTTGGCACGCCGGCTAGTGCCCGAGAAACCGTGGCGGTAGATAAATTTAATTGTTGGGCTAAGTCCTTAAGTAACGTCCTGCGAGCAATCATTAAACTGAGAAAAAAGGGGGAGCTGCACGGGACCGAACCTAGGCATCCTACGGCCAGCGCCAACACCCAATGTGCCTATGGTGAGCAGCTACAATAGTACAGCAGGCTGCTTGGGATCAACCGGTAGTATTTAATGAATTACCAAGGGCAAATTCACTAAAATGCTTTTAGCACTTTGGTCCAGTCCTCGTGGTCAACCAGGCACCCAGTGCTTGTGCTTGGTTGCCGGCCTACCACTGCCGCCCCGACACTTGGTAATACCAGACTAGCTAGCCTAGCTGAAGCGGCTGTTTGCGGTGCAAAGCAGTGCTTTAACGGAAATAACCCGGTTTTTTTACCGAAAAACACCGGGTTAGGCACTGATAGAGGCCAGTAGATTTGCACCGCTCCCAGATGAAAGTTTGCTTGTCCAAGAACAGCATTCTACTGCTAGCAAGTCTTGTCAACTAAGCGCTAAGCACTGAGGCAACGCTTAGCTAGCCAGTGCTAGCCCGAACAAGGGCAACCTCGCTGACACCGAGCCTGAAATCAACACGAACGCTTGCTACAATCATAGCTGCTGGCTAGCCGGCTATGGCACCACCAACCGCCTGCGGACGGTCACCTTTTCCCACCCTTACCCTTCATGAAAAAGACGTTACTTCAACGAGTACCCCGTCTAAGCGCCGCCTGCGTCCTGCTGGCCGGGGCAACTGCCACTGCGGCGCCGGCCAGGCTCCGGCCCACCCTGCTGGCAGCCCTTTACCAGACCACACCTATAAACGGCCAGGTTACTGACCAGAAAGGCCAGCCCCTGCCGGGCGTAAGCGTCCGGGTTAAAAGCCAGCCGACCATCGGTACCACTACCGACGAGTCGGGCCGTTACTCGCTTAGTCTGCCGGACGGCGGCGCGACATTGATATTCTCGTTCGTGGGCTTTGTTAGCCAGGAAATAGAGACTAAAAACGGCGGCAAGGTTGACATTCAGCTCAAGGAGCAAGCTAACTCGCTGAATGAGGTGGTAGTGGTCGGCTTCGGTACCCAGAAGAAAACCTCCACCACGGCGGCCGTCTCCACGCTGCCGGCGGCCGACATTGCGCAGAAGCCGGTGGTGAACCTGACCAATTCGCTGGCGGGGCGCGTGGCCGGCGTTATTTCTACGCAGGGCAGCGGCGAGCCGGGCGTCGACCAAGCGAATATTCAGATTCGGGGCATCGGTACGACCGGCGGCACGCAGCCGCTCTACATCGTGGACAACGTGCCGCGCGATTTCAGCCGGCTCGACCCGAACACCATCGAAACTATCACGGTGCTCAAGGATGCCGCCGCCGTGGCGCCCTACGGCGTGGCCGGCGCCAACGGCGTAATACTGATTACGACCAAGCGGGGCCGTAAGGGGCCGCCCCAGCTTTCCTATAATGGCTACGTGGGCATTCAGAACCCGACCAGGCTGCCTAGGTTCGTCAATTCCTACCAGTACGCGCTGATGCGCAATGCCACGGTCGCTAACGACTTCCCCAACGACCCGACCCGCGCCCTGCCGTATTCGCCCGACGACCTGCAGAAGTTTCAGGACCATTCCGACCCCGACGGCCACCCCGACGGGGAACCGCTACGCGACATCATCAAGAAAAACCGCGTCCTGACTTACCACAACCTTTCGCTGGCGGGCGGCGGCGACAAGGTGCAGTTCTTCACTTCGCTGGGCTATACGCACCAGCAGGGCATGTGGGACCCCACTTACCTCGACAAGTACAACGCCTCGCTGAGCGTGACGGCCGATGCCACCAGCACTACCCGCGTGGGTTTGTCGCTGAACGGCTGGGTGGAAATGCAGCACTTTCCTACGTTTGGCGCCGGCTCCATCCTGCGGCAGGCGCAGCGGCAGGCGCCCACTACCCCCGTGCGCTACAGCAACGGGCTGCCCTCGGGCTACATCGCCGAGTCGCTGATTGGCGAGATTTACGGCAGCGGCACCCAGGTAAACCAAAACCCCTCTTTGCAGGCGCAGTTTCTGATTGAGCAGCAGCTGCCTTTTATCAAGGGCCTTAGCATCAAGGGCACCGCTAACTTTGACCCTAGCAGCTCGTTTCAGCGCATCTACACTACCCCCATCACGTTCTACAACGTCGATACCAGCACTACCCCCTACACCTATAAGCAGGGCACGCAGGGCAACTCAAAGCCCAAGTTCACGGAGTACTACCGGCAGGACTGGGCCTTAACCTACCAGGGCTACCTGAACTACGCCCGCACCTTCGGCAAGAGCGAGGTAACGGGCCTAGCGGTGGTGGAGTCGCGCAACCTCACCACCCAGCAATTTCAGGCCACCCGCGTTAACTACAACACGTCGATTGACGAGCTGGACTTTGGCGGCCCGGCTGCAGCCGACGCCACCAACGGCGGCACTTCGTTCAAAACCAAGCAGCTCGGCTACATCTACCGCGCCACCTACGCCTACGCCGGCAAGTACCTCTTCGAGGCTTCGGGCCGCTACGACGGCAGCTACGTGTTTGCGCCCGGCCGGCGCTTCGGCTTCTTCCCGGCGTTTTCGGCCGGCTGGCGCATCAGTGAGGAAGCTTTCCTGAAGGACCGCTACACCTGGCTCGACAACCTGAAGCTGCGGGGCTCGTGGGGGCAGTCGGGCGCCTACCCGTACATAGGTGGCAACATCGCCGCGTTTCAATACCTCAGCCCGTACACGCCCTACAGCCCGGCCGGCGTGCTAGGGGGCACCGCGGTGCAGGGCCTCTACGAGGCGCAGCAGGGCAACCCCAACATCACCTGGGAGCGGGCCAACAAAACCGACATCGGCCTCGAAACGTCGCTTTGGAAAGGGCTGCTAAATCTGGAAGTGGACTTCTTCTACGAGAAGCGCGCCAACGTGCTGACCACCCGCGCCAGCGTGCTGCCCGGCGAGTACGGCATTGGGGTGGGCCTGGTGAATGCGGGCGTCATCACCAACCGCGGCTTCGACCTGACGGCGCGCACCTCGCGCCACTTCGGCAAAAACTGGAACCTGGACGTGACGGGCACCTTCACTTACGCCCGCAACAACCAAGTGAACGTCTTTGAAACCAGCGCCACCTACGACAACCCCAACCGCCGCATTGCGGGCCGGCCTATCGGCACGCAGTTTGGCTACCAGGCCCTAGGCTACTTCAGTGCCAGCGATTTCTCGGCCGACGGCACCACCCTCAAGGCTGGCATTCCGGTGCCCACCTTTGGACCCGTGCGGGCCGGCGACCTGCAGTATGCCGACCTGAACGGCGACGGAAAAATCGACAGCAACGACCAAACGGTCATTGGCAAGTCCCAGACACCGCAGGTGATTTACGGGATAGCCCCGCGCCTGACCTTCAAGAACTTCGACCTGGATTTCTTGGTGCAGGGCGCGGCCCGCAGCAGCATCTATCTGAACGGCTACCAAGTGCTGCCTTTCGATGGGTCGGGCTCAGCTAGTGCCTTGTCCTTCAGTGAGTACTGGACCCCCGACCGCACCAACACGCTCTACCCCCGCCTGACCGGCACCCCCACGGCCAACAACACCCAAACGTCATCGTGGTGGATACGCGACGCCGCCTTCGTGCGTCTCAAGAGCGCCGAGCTGGGCTACACCTTCGACAGCGCCTTGCTGCACAACGCCCTTAAGTCGGTGCGCCTCTTTGTGTCGGGGCAGAACCTGCTGACCTGGACGCCCTACATCCGGGAAATAACTGACCCTGATAACAGCAGCAATAACCAGAACTACTACCAGCAGCAGGTATTCTCGGTCGGCCTCAATGCAAACTTCTAAGCTACTATATTCCATGCAAGCTCCCACCCGCCTCCTCCGACGCGCCCCCGCCCTGCTGCTCGGGGCCGCCCTGCTGCTGAACGGCTGCAAAAACGACGATTTCCTGAACGTGGACCCCAAGAACGCGGTAACTGAAATCAGCGCCTACAGCAACGAAACTAACGCCGACCTGATCGTTAACGACATCTACACCAACGTTCCCAGCTCCAGCAACGACTCCAATCAGAACCTGGAGCAGTACTCCGACAACGGCTTTTGCGCGGCGGGCTGGCAAACGGCCCAGACCGTGGTGCGCGCTGGGGCCATCTCGGCGGCCAATGTGCCCTACGGGCCGGGCGGCATGTGGGATTGGGAAAACACTTATACCAAAATCCGCAAGTGTAACCTGTTTTTGCAGAACGCCGAAAAATATTCGGCCAACTTCTCGGCCACCTGGAAAACGCAGCGAGTCGGGGAAGTGAAATTTTTGCGGGCGCTCTACTATACGTACCTGTTTACCAGCTACGGCGGTGTGCCGCTCATTGACAAGCCGCTCGACTCGACTACCGACCCTGACGGCTTGTTTGTGGCGCGCAGCACCGTCGACCAGACGCTGGCTTTCATCGTGGCTGACTGCGACGCGGCCGCAGCCAGCCTACCCGCCACGGCCGCTCGCAAGGGCGACGGCCGCGCCACCAAGGGCGCGGCCCTGACCCTAAAAGGCTGGGTGCAGCTCTTTGCGGCCAGCCCGCTCTACAACCCTGGCAACGACGTGGCCAAGTGGACCGCCGCCGCCGCTACCAACAAGCAGGTGCTCGACCTGGGCACGTATTCCCTGTTCCCGGACCTGGGGACTTTCTTTTTGCAGGAAAATAATGATAACCAGGAAGTTATATTTAACAAGGAGTACATTGCCGTGACGGCGGGCCAGTCGAAGGAGGGCACCTACGGGCCGGTGAACGTGAACGGGGTGGCGCAGGGCTGGGGCAACTACGCCCCTACCCAGAGCCTGGTGGATGACTACCTGATGAGCAATGGCTTGCCCATTACCGACCCGGCTTCCGGCTACGACCCGCAGAACCCCTACCTAAACCGCGAAAAGCGCTTCTACCAATCCATCCTCTACGACGGCGCCACGTGGCAGGGCGACATCCTCACGATGCGCATCGGGGGCAACAACCAGATTGACCTGAACTCGACCAGCGACGTCAGCAACACCGGCTACTACGGCCGCAAGACGCTGGACGAGCGTATCCCGGCTCAAACCAGCCGCGCGCTAACCGCCAACGGTGCGAACTACGTCATCTTTCGTCTGGGCGAGGTGCTGCTGAGCTACGCCGAAGCCCAGAACGAGGCGGTCGGCCCTAGCGCCAGTGTGTACGCCGCCTTAAACCAGCTGCGCCAGCGCGCGGGCTTGCCCGACCTGCAGGCGGGCATGAGCCAGAGCCAACTGCGCGACTACATCCACCGGGAGCGGCGCGTGGAACTGGCCTTCGAAGATAAGCGCTGGTTTGATATCCGGCGCTGGAAAATTACGGCCGGCCCTACCGGCGTGCTCAACACGCCCTCATTCGGCATGATGATTACCCCGGACAAAACTACCGGCAAGCTCACCTACGCTAAGGTGAAGGTGTTTGAGAATCGCTTCTTCGACTACCAGAACCTGATGCCCATTCCGCAGCAGGACCTCGCCAAGAACACCAAGCTGGTGCAGAATCCGGGGTATTAGGGGGTGAGGTTTCGCCCGCGCCGACTCAGGAAAGAGAACCTAACCTACATTGATTTTCCACCCGCACCATGGAGTTTACTTTGTTTAAAAATCGCATTGCCAAGCTCTTGCTAGCAACGGTGCTGGCGCTTGGCGCCACGCCTGGCTGGGGGCAGCAGGCGTCCGATACCCAATTTCTTTCTAAAATGGACACGGCCGCCGTGCCCAAGGAAATTGAGAATCCCGAGTGTCTCGGCATTAATAAGGAGGCTAGCCACGCCACGCTCATGCCCTACGGCTCGCTGCCGGAGGCGCTGGCGGCCAACCGCCGTGCGTCTTCCTTCAGCCGGAGTCTGAACGGAATGTGGAAGTTCAACTGGGTGGACTGGCCGCAGAAGCGGCCATCCAATTTCTACAAGCCGTCTTATGACGTGTCGGGCTGGAAGGAAATTAAGGTGCCGTCCAACTTTCAGGTGGAGGGCTACGGTATTCCCAACTACAGCAACTTCACGCTCATTTTCAAGAAAGATTTTCCCAGGGTGATGAGCACGCCCTCGGAGAAGTACACCACCTTCAAGCAGCGCAACCCGGTGGGCAGCTACCGCCGCAATTTTACCGTGCCGGCGGCGTGGAAAGGCCGCCGCATTTTCCTCACGTTTGACGGAGTAGACGCCGGCTTCTTCCTGTGGGTGAACGGCCGCAAGGTGGGCTACAGCGTGAACAGCCGCAACGCGGCCGAGTTTGACCTGACCAAGTACGTGCAGCCCGGCGCCAACACGCTGGCCGTGGAGGTATACCGCTTCACGAGCGGCAGCTACCTCGAAAACCAGGACATGTGGCGCCTGAGCGGCATTTTCCGCAACGTGACGCTCTGGAGCGCCCCGCAGGAGCACATCCGGGACTTCTTCGTCCAGCCCAACCTCGACTCGCAGTTCCGCGATGCGCAGGTGCTGGTGACGGCCAAGGTGAAAAACTACGGCAACGCCCCTGTGAAGGCGCGGGAACTGCAAGCCATCCTCTACGATGGCAGCGCGGCGGTGGCTGGAGCCAAGGGCAAGACGGCCGTACCGGCCCTGAAGCCGGGCCAGGAAACTACCGTAACCGTGCGCTTTCCGGTGCGCGGCCCGCAGAAGTGGACGGCCGAAACCCCTAGGCTCTACACCACCGTGCTCGCCCTGCAGGACGGTCCGGCGACGGTGGAAACCCTCTCGTCGCGCACGGGCTTCCGCAAGCTGGAAATCAAGGGGCGGCTCTTTACCGTGAACGGAGTGCCGGTGAAGCTCAAGGGCGTGAACCGGCACGAGAACTGGCCCGACGACGGCCACGCCGTGACGGAGGCGCAGATGATTCGGGACCTCGAACTTATCAAGCAGGCCAACTGCAACCACGTGCGCACCTGCCACTACTCCGATGACCCCCGCTGGTACGAGCTGTGCGACGAGTACGGCATTTACCTGGTGGCCGAGGCCAACGTGGAGTGCCACGAGCAGCAAAACCAGTTCAACGAGGAGCCCACGTTCAAGGCGGCCATCGTGGACCGCAACGTGGCCAACACGGAGAATTTCAAAAACCACCCGTCGGTGGTTATCTGGTCGCTGGGCAACGAGAACGGGGAGGGCGGCACCAATTTCCGGGCGGCCCTGGCCGCCGTGCGCGCCATTGACCCTAGCCGGCCCACGCACTACGAAGGTTTCGGCATTGGTAGTAAAAACCCGGCCGACATCGACAGCCGCATGTATACTGGCGTGGCCGAGCTGGAAAAAAACGCCAACGACAACGCCCTCACCAAGCCCTTTTATTTGCAGGAGTACGCCCACGCCATGTTCAACTCGATGGGCTCGGTGGACATCTACAACGAGCTGTTTGACAAGTATCCGGCGCTGCTGGGCGGGGCCATCTGGGAGTGGCAGGACCAGGGCATCTACAACAACCGCAACCCGCAGCACCCGATAACAGCCTTCGGCGGCGGCTTCGGCGAGTACCCGAATGACCACTTCTTCATTCACAAGGGCGTAGTGTTTTCGGACCGCTCGCTCAAGCCGCACTACCCCGAGCTAAAGCACGCCTACCAGTGGATTACCATCCGCCCGAAGGACGCGAAAAACGGAGTGGTGACCATTAAGAACCGCTACCAGTTCTCGAACCTGACGGGCCTGACGGCCAGATGGGAGGTGAGCGAGAACGGCACGACCCTCGCCACCGGGCCGCTAACCGTGGGAGCCATCAGCCCCGGCCAGGAAAAGAGCCTCACCATCCCGTACCAAGTGAAGGCCAAGCCCGGCGCCGTGTATTTCGCGCGGGTATCGTTTGCGCTGGCCGCCGACCAGCGGTGGGCCAAAAAGGGCTTTGAGGTGGCCGAACAGCAATTTGAGCTGCCGGTGACGGTGCCAGCTGCCCCGGCGCCGGCGTCGGCCGGCCCCGTTACGCTCACCGACTCCAAGGATAACATTAAGGTCAGCGGCTCGGACTTTGCCTGCGACTTTAATAAGGCGAAAGGGACGTTCGTGCAGCTCGAAAAAGGTGGCGAGAGCCTGCTCCAGGCCAACGGCGGTCCGATGCTGCATCTGTGGCGCGCACCGCACCAAAAAGACGACATCTGGGCCTACGAAGGCTGGGAGAAAAACGGCCTCAAAAACCTCACCTGGACCACCGACAACGTTAGTAGCCGGCAGCTGTCGCCCACCTCAGTTGAAATTAAGGCTAGCCTCACGGGCACCGGCCAGCAGGGATTTATGGTGCATCACCAAGTGGTGTACACCATCAACGGAGCCGGTCTCATCAACGTGGCCAATAACGTGACCTTCAGCGACCCCAACCTGATATTGGCCCGCATCGGCGTGCGGATGCAGCTGGCTAAGGACTTCAATCAGTTCGACTACCTGGGTCGGGGGCCGATGGAAAACTACGGCGACCGCAAGAGCGGCTACGACGTAGGGCACTACGCCAGTAGCGTCAGCCAGCAGCTCACGCCCTACGAGAAGCCCATGGAGTGCGGCAACCACGAAGACGTGCGCTGGGCCAACCTGACTTCCGCGAAGGGGATAGAACTCACCGTTCGCGCCGACACGGCGCTGATGCAGGTCTCGGCCCTGCCCTACACCGACGAGGAGATGGACCCGGTGGAGTACAAGATTGACCTGCCCACCAGCAAAGGCACCGTGCTCTGCCTCAGCCACAAAACCCTGGGGGTAGGCTCCAATGGCTGCGGACCCCGCCCGCTGGAGCCCTACATGGTGTACGCGAAGCCCACGACATTTAGCTACCAGCTACAGCTCTCGAAGAAAGCGCTGGCCACGAGTCGCGGCAGCGTAGGGGCACTGCTGAAAAACTAACCAGAACTAGCCAGCTAGCTAATTTTTCCTAACCGTTATAAACTACTCCGTACCCACTTCATGCTGAAATTAAAAAGCGGCCTGCTTTTGCTGCTGGCACTGGGCGTGCTGGCTTGCGCAAGCTCGGCCGCGTCTGGGCAGGCTAGCCGCGCTGGCTGGGGTCCAGCCAGCTTGCTGCGCTACGCCAATCCACTGATGGGCACCGGGCCGCTGATCGACCCGAAGGATATCGGCTACGCAGCCCCCCAGAGTTGGCGCGGGGCGTGGGCGGGGCTGGTGTTTCCCGGCAGCACGTTGCCCAACGCGCTGGTGCAGCTGAGCCCCATCACCGAGTTTAGCACCGGGGCCGGCTACGACTACGCCGACTCCGTGATTTACGGCTTTGCCCACACTAACAAGGGGCACTGGAACCTGTGCCACTTGCCCATCTTGCCGGTTTCGGGTGAAGTACCGGGGGCGGCCGAAGCGGCGGGGGCCGGGTATCACTCGCGCTTTTCCCACGCCACCGAGTCGGCCTCGCCTGGCTACTACGGCGTTACACTGGCCGACTATCAGGTAGACGTGAAACTGACTTCTACCCTGCGCTGCGGCTTTCACCAGTACCGCTACCACCGGCTCGCCGGCCGCCAAATCGTGTTTAAGCTCGCCAAGTCCAACGAGCGGGTGACGAACTGGCAACTAAAGAAAGCCGGCGCCGCGGCCGTGCAGGGCTTTCAGGAAACCGGCCAGCAAACTGTCTACTTCTACGCCACGCTCAGCGAAGCTATGCAAGCCCTGGACGTGCGCGGCCCCGGTACCAAAGACGGTCTGGCCGTGCTGAGCCTCCGCGATGGCAGTCGCAAACCCGTGGAACTGAAGGTCGGACTCTCGTTTGTGAGCGTGGAGAATGCGCGGCAGAACCTAGCGCAGGAGGTCGGCAGCCGCTCCTTCGAGCAGGTGCGCCGACAGGCCGCCAACACCTGGGAAGCCCTGCTCTCGAAGGTGGAGGTAGCGGGCGGCACGGCCCGGCAGAAGGAAATGTTTTACAGCTGTCTCTACCGCTCCTTTTTGTGGCCGGCCCTTCGCAGCGATACAAACGGCGAGTACCGTGATGTGAAGGGCAACGTCGTCAAAGCCGGCTTCAACTACTACACCATTCCGTCTCTGTGGGATACCTACCGCAATAAGGACGTGTTGATGAGCATGCTAGCCCCTCGGGTTACGACCGACGTGATTAAGTCGCTACAAGACATCGGTGACAAAACGGGCTTCATTCCTACCTTCTTTCACGGCGACCATGCCGCCTCGTTTATCGCCGGGGCCTACCAGCGCGGCCTCACCGATTTTGACGTGCGTGACGTGTACCGCCTGTTGCTGCGCAACGCCAATGAAGCCGGTGGTACTCGCCCTTACCTCACGGAGTACCTGCAGAAAGGCTACGTGCCCACTACCGAGGTGCCCGCCCCCGAGGTAGAAACGCAAGGCAGTGCCGGCGTGTCGAAAACCCTGGAATATGCTTACGATGACTACGCCGTGGCCCAGCTCGCCAAGGCCCTGAAGGATACCGCTAACTACCGGGTGCTAATGGCTCGCTCGAA
Source organism: uncultured Hymenobacter sp. (assembly GCA_937871705.1). Lineage (GTDB taxonomy): Bacteria > Bacteroidota > Bacteroidia > Cytophagales > Hymenobacteraceae > Hymenobacter. The sequence continues at coordinate 37,539 of CALMOO010000657.1, read as the reverse complement.
GAATTACCGCAACGTGTTCGACCCCGGCACCAAGTTCATGCGCGGCCGGCTGGCCGACGGAACCTGGGTCCAACACTTCAATCCACAATATCCCTACTACGAGTACATGTATCGGGAGGCCAACGCCTGGCAGGTGTCCTTCTTCGCCCCGCACGACATGCCCGGACTGGTGGCGCTCTATGGCGGCGCGCAGCCCTTCGAGGCGAAGCTGGACTCCCTGTTCACGGTGCCCTGGAACCCGGTCTACATTGCCCGCAACGTGTCGGGGTTTATTGGCCAGTACTGCCACGGCAACCAGCCCGACCACGAAACACCCTTCTCCTACTACTTCGTGGGCAAGCCCGAAAAATCGCAGCGCCGGCTCGACGAGATTATGGCCAAGTTTTACGGCATGGGCCCGAGCGGCTACGGCTTCTCCGGCATGGACGATGCGGGCGAGATGTCGGCCTGGTACGTGTTCAGCGCCGCGGGTCTCTACCCTCTCTCGGCCGCCGATGCCCACTACCTCGTCACGGTCCCGGTCTTTGACGAAGTGCGCTGGCAAGTGGACGGCGGCAAGGCACTGACGGTCAAGAAGCCAACCGCTGGCCGCAATCTCAACGCTATTAAGGTAAACGGGGCGAGCAATGTGGGTTATTTCGTGCCATACGCGCTATTCCGCAGCGGCGGCAGGATTGAGGTCATTACGAACTGAATCAGTTGGTAATCACTAAGAACCTCATGATTTGACGGGCGGACGGTAGATAAGCAGTAGATAAGCATGAAGGTTCACTTCATTTTTCAAACTTTACCTACCCCCTAGCGCAGCTTCCCAGTCCGGATACGCGCAACCACTCTGCTAGCCCTTCCTGACTTATTTATCGCCTTACTATTCGCTTGCTGAATCTGCTTTCTTCATTCCTTTTCACCATTAATCCCACCCCAACCCCATGAGAAATAGGATGCAACAGTTAAAACTAATAGGTGCGTCGTTGGCGCTGGTCGCTGGCGCCCTACTACCCGGCTGTACCAAGACGGAGCTCAGCCCCGACAGCGCACCGGCAGTAGCCAGCAGCGGTGTGCCGGCCAATGCCGCAGTTGACCCTGGCAACGCCGATGCGGCCTTCAACGCTTTCAACAACGTTTTCCTGGTGAACTCCGGTGGGCAAACGTACTACAAGCATGCTCTCAATGACACCAATCCCGACAACACCTTTGCGGCCGCGCTAGATATTATGGTGGCGGAGGATGCCTACGAGCGCACAGGCAACGCCACGCACAAAACGCTGGTCAACAACTTGTGTGCCACCTTCCTGCAAAAGCTGCCACCACCCTGGGCCTGGGATGGCTGGAACGACGATATCGGCTGGTTTTCAATAGCCCTGGCCCGCGGCTACCAGATGACGGGCACGGCCAACTTCCTGACCCAGGCTCGCTACGGCTTCGATATGGCCTGGGCCCGCGGCTGGGACACCCAGTACAACGGGGGCGGCATCTGGGAGGAGCAGCCCGACGGCCGGACCAATCAAAAAATCAGCAAGGAATCCCTATCCAACAACACTTTGGGCATCACCGCCTGCCTGATTTACCAAAGCAACCACGACCAATGGTACCTGGACCGGGCCACCCAAATCTATAACTGGATGAAGCTGAACCTTTACGACGTCAACACGGGCCAGGTGTATACTGGCATTGACCGCAGCAATGTGAAGGACTCCAGCCGGGCCGTGTATAACCAGGGAGGATTCGTGGAGTACGCCAACCTGCTTTACCAAATTACCGGTAACGTGCTGTATTATAATGATGCCAAGCGGGCAATTGATTTCGTTAGGAGCAACCTAACTACCGGCGGCGTCATTAGTGACACCGACCCTGGCAGAAACACTTGGGCCGACGAGTTTGCGCGGGGCCTGGGGCACTTTGTGCGTGATAACCACCAGTGGGATACCTACTACCCCTGGATGCAGCAGAACGCCACGGCCATCTGGAATAATCGCCGCCCCGACCTGAACATCACCTGGAATGGCTGGGCCCAGCCAACACCCACTACCAACCTGATAACCAATCAGTATGCCAGCGCGGTGGCTTGGCTGCAATACACCCCCGCCACGAAGCCCGGCAACATTGCCGGCACGCACGCCATCGTGAGCAAGCTGGGCAATATGGCCATTGACAACGCGGGCCTGACCGACAACGGCACGGGCATCGTGCAGTGGGGTGCGGGCAATAACCAGAACCAGAAATGGAACTTAACCCAGAACGAGGACGGGTCCTGGAACATCATCAGCCAGCAGAGCTGGAAGGCGCTGGACATGCCCAATAGCAACATTGACAACGGCACGCAGCCGGTACAATGGGCCGCAGGTCGCGGCACCAACCAGCGCTGGTGGGTAGAGGCGCAGGCCGACGGTACCTACCGCATCTGGAGCCAGGTAACAGGTGGCGGCTCGCTTGACAACGGCACCACCACCACCAACGGCGCCAAGCTCCTGCTCTGGGGCTGGAGCGGCGGCGACCAGCAGCGCTGGCAACTGCGCTAGCTCGTTAGTAGCCCGAGGTAAAATGGAAAGCGCCGCCAACTAAGGCGGCGCTTTATTCCCTGCCCCTTCTGGAATGAGCTACTGACTGAGAGTTGATTTCAAATTCTATTCATCTAAAGAAAATACTATACAATGAAAAAAATCAAGTTTTTTCTTCCGCTGCTGCTAGCTTGCTGCGGCCTAGTAGCGCGGGCGCAAACTCGAGTGGTGTGCGTTGGCAATAGTGTCACCGCCGGCTACACGTTGCAAAATGCCGACCAGGAAGCCTGGCCTGCCCGGCTAGGAGTCATGCTGGGCAGCAAGTACACTGTCTTCAATTGCGGGGTGAGTGGCAGCACTATGCTCCGGCGCGGCACCTCGCCCTACTGGAACACATCACGGTTCACCGATGCCAAAAATTACGACCCGCAGATTCTTATCATATCGCTGGGGACGAACGATGCCCATCCGGACAACTGGCAGTACAAAGCTGATTTTGTGAACGACTACTCGGCCATGATTGACGCCTTCCGGCAGAATGGCCGGAATCCCACTATTTTTCTGTGCTACCCGGTAGCCTGCTATGCTGACGCCCCGCAACCAGCGAATTTGCAGAATGAGGTAATCCCGCTCATCGCGCAGATTGCCAAGGCTAAGGGCGCTTCCATCATTGATTATAACACGCCCACCCAGAATAAACGGACTACTTTATATAACGACAACTTGCACCCTAACGCTGCTGGCGCCTTGCTGCTGGCCGAAACCGCCTTCAACACGATTAATCCCGTAGTACCGGCGTTTTACCAGAATTGCTCCTACGGCGGCTACGGCGTCAAGCTCACGGTGGGCGATTATTCGTATGCTGCGCTGCAAGCCCTAGGGGTTGCCAATGATGACATCTCCTCCATAAAAGTGCCGGCCGGCTACAAGGTGTTTGCCTATGTGGAGGACAACTTTGGTGGCAACTACTTGACACTTACCAGTGACAACGCCTGTTTGGGCGGGTGGGATAACCTAACGACATCCATCCGGGTGCGCGCCAACGGCGTGACAGGTAAAAATGGCACCTACTCGCTGCAAAACCGCAATAGCGGCAAGTATATGGATGTGGCGGGCGGCAGCACGGCCGATGGCGCGGACATTCTGCAATGGCGCGGTACCGGCGCCACCAACCAGCAGTTCACCCTGACCGACGTGGGCGACGGGGCCTATAAAGTCACCAACGTAGCCTCGGGTAAAGTGGTGGACGTGGCAGGCGGCAATGTCAACAACACCGCCAATGTGCTGCAATGGACCACCATAGGGGGAGCCAACAACCAGAAATTCATTCTGCTGGCCGCTGACAATGGGTACTATAAGTTGAAAGCGGCCCATAGCGGCCGGATTGTGGAGGTAAGCGGCGGCGGTCTGAACGACGGTGACGACATCCTTCAGTACGATGACAATAACCAACTCCACGGTCAGTGGCTGTTGGCGGCGGCCGGCTCCCTACGGGCAGCCAGCACGGCCGCTGCTAAGCCAGGCGCCAGCACGGCCGCCGCTAAGTCAGATTCCTCGGAAACAGTGCTTTTTCCCACTCCAGCCAACGAAACGGTAACGCTGACCAATATTCCGGCCAAGACCACGCTTACGGTGGTTGACGCAGTGGGTCGCACCGTGCTGCGCTTGAAATCACCGGATAGTGACGGCGCTGTTCAGGTGAATGTAAGCGGTTTAAAAGCCGGCAGTTACTACATCAGGATTGGAAAGGGGGAAAGCAAAGCATTAAAAATACTTAAGCAATAAGACTCCGTAGCCTACCCATTTTTAAAGAAACAGTCTTTACAACATTTCTTTAAGAGTGGGTAGGCAGTAAGTGGATACGTGTTGCACCGATGCGCCTTGATAAAACGGTAGCGACTCCTGGGTTATCGGTCACTGAGAGCCTGCGCCTAGAGCAGGCAACTGGCAATGACTTTTTTTAAATGCTCAGTTTCTGCGCTTGCCGCCGCGCTAGGGCCCGCAACTGACGCAATTTAACCGACGTGGCGGGGTCCAACTCCGCCCCGCGAGCAGCAGCCACTGGGCTAAGAGCCTTTTTCTGCCACTTATACAGCAGCTTCGGACTGGTATTTAGTGCGCGGGCGGCCGCCTGGGTCGAGCGGTTCTTGCCAGCGAGGCGTAAGGCCTCGGCCCGGAAGGCGTCGTTGTAATGCCGCCGTTGAGTAAGGTTAGGGAATATCTTTCATGACATTCGAAAGAATAGACCCTATTAAGTCCAGGTTTACCCGACCACCTCACTATTGACCGGGTGCCGGTGGCCTTGGTTAAAACCTGTTCCAAAAGCTAAACGGGCCGCCGAAAAGCATTTGGCTGACGGAATGTATCTGTGCCCTGTTTATTACCGCGCATAGGTGGAACCAGAAAGGAGCATCTTCAGGATGGGCCTCTGCCAACCACTGGTTCACCGAATGGGGAGCGTGCACCGCCCGCCCAAATCGCCCCAGCACCAGCCAGTTTGTTGCTAACTGGCCACTTAAAGGGTAGCCGCCACTTCTTCTTTAATCAACTCGATGTCCATTTGCAGTTGGATGTCCTCGCCGATGAGTAAGCCGCCGACTTCCGTCGGCATATTCCACGTCAGCCCGAAATCGGTGCGATTCAGGCGGCCCCGCACTTCAAAGCCGGCCCGAGTATCGCCCCACCGGCCTTTGCCGGTGCCGGTGAAGGCCGCCTGCAGCGTCATTTGTCGGGTTACACCCCGCAGGGTGAGCAGTCCCGTAAGCGCGTAGTTATCTATGGTCCGATGCAAACTGCCATCGAAGGTCAGCGTGGGAAACTGCTGCACATCAAAAAAAACGTCTGATTTGAGATGGTCGTCACGCTTCTCGTTGTTCGTGCCCAGGCTAGCGGCCTCAATTTCGAGGTGCACCTGCGCCTCTGCAAAATCGTCCCGGTCGGTTTGCACGATGCCGGTAAAGGCGCTAAAAGCCCCGGCGATGTTGGCAATGGCTAGGTGCTTTACTTTAAATTGCACGGCGGAGTGGCCGGGGTCGATTTTCCATGTCGACGTAGTAGAATTGTCCATTTTAGGTACTGATTGGTTCCCCGCAAAGGTCCGGCCCGGCCGTCAGCCCAAAATAGACCTAGCGTAAGAAAGCGCGGGCCCAAACATAACCTAGGTTAAGGCGGGGGCAGCGCCAGGCCCCGGCGGACTTTGCTTAAAAATTCGGGAGTGATGCCCAGGTAGGAGGCCACGTATTTTTGCGGCAGGTAGGGCTCCATGCCCGGAAAGGCGGCCTGAAAATTCAGGTACCGCTGAACGGCCGGCACGGAATGGTTTTCCACGAAGCGGAGTTGTTGCCGCACGAGGGCCGTCTGAAACAGTTGCCGGAAGTACCGTTCAAACTTGAGGTAGCGCTCTAGAAGGTGCTGGTGCGCCAGCCGGGGCAGCAGCAGCAGTTCGCCATCGCCCAGCCCTTTAGTGGTAAAGGGGGTTACGGGCGTCAGGCCTAGGCTGTGGGTATCGCCCGTCCACCAGCCGGGGGCCGCGAAGCGGATGACGTGGTCGTCGCCCTGGGGATCGGTGTAGTAGGTGACGGTGTGGCCGGCATTGACGAAGCCCAGGTGGCGGGCCGGCTCGCCACTGCGGACAATGAGTTCGCCAGGTTTAAAAGGCCGGGCGATGAGTACGCCTTCTAAAAATTCGACCTCCTCTTCGGTTAATTCAATGAACTGCCGGATGTGCGCGAGAAGCAACTGCGTGTCCATAAAGCTTTGCTTGCTAGCCGTTGTAGAAAGCTGATATTTTTGTAAGCAACGGGAGAGCTTATGAATCAGCGTACCGGGGCCCGTTTCTAAGTCGTAAACTACGGGTGCCGCAGCGATTCGCCCGTACTTGGGGAGGTGTGAACGTGCAAGAGTGGGCCTTCGTGGCTCCGTGACGGTGGGCGAGTGGTACCGCTAAGTGCAGGAATTTATAGGCGGAACGGGGCAAGGGGGCTCTGGTGAACCGAGCTGCACCGTCAGCAAGCAGCATGCGCACTGCCGGGTACCGCAACGCCCCACAGGCAGTTAATAAGCTTGAAGGGCAACCCAGCTTGGTCTTGTAGCCCAGGCGCGGAGTCTTCGAGCGTCGCTGCGCTTGACTTAACTGCTTGCGGCGGTTAACCTGCGGCTGCGAATGGTTCGGTAGCCCCTTGCAACGGCTTCGTTGCCTTAGGCGGTCTAGACAACTATTGACTAACCGGCGGCGCAGCAGGCTTCAGGAATGTACGGAGTCCCTAAGCAATGACTATGGCAGATTGCCGTCAAGCTGAACAAAGGGGGCTATTGCACCGGGCGGGGCAAGGCTTTTCAGGGCACTACCGTGCAGCGATTATTGTCTACATCTCCTAGCTCGAACGTTGGCTCATAGGGGTAAGAGTATTTCCGCCACTTTTAAATAGAACGCGGTGAATGCCAGCAGCACCTAAGAGCTAGGCCAGCGCGTTGCTGCCGCGCTTGGCGCTATTGGCTCCCGCTGACGTAGCACGGTTTACTTCACGTTCGGGCTCCCGACCCGTAACGCTTCAGCTTAGCGCCAAGCTTGAGCCGAGTGGCGGGGGAGTTATCAGGCCTGAAAAGCGACTGGTGCGGCGGTTCCGCTCCCTATAGTGCCGGGGCGAACAGCCCATAATGCGCTTGAAGGCCGTACTAAAGGCGCTTTCCGATTCGTAGCCGAGCGCCGGGGCCAAGATTGCCAGCGCGTCGTGGGACGTCAACAGCTGGTCAGCGGCCAGCCGCATCCGCCAGTGCGTCAGGTATTCCAGGGGGGCCTGGCCGACCGCCGCCTTGAACTTGCCCGCAAATGTGGTGCGCGACATGCCGGCGCACGCGGCCAGCGCCTGCACCGTCCAGCGCTGCGCCGGCGCGGCGTGCAGGGCAGCGAGCGCCGCGCCCAGCTGCTTGTCGGCCAGTGCAAAGAGCCAGCCGATGCCCACCGTCGCTTCGTCCGCCAGGTGCAGCCGCAGGGCCTGCACCAGCAATAGGCTGGCCAGTTGCTGAGCCACCAGAAAGCTGCCCGGCTGCGGCGCGTACACTTCCTGCTGCATCCGTTCCAGCGTCCAGCGCAGCATGGCCTTGTCGGCTTCGGCGCGAATGTGCACGACTGGCGGCAGCATCTCCAGCAGCAAGTTGGCCTGCTCGCCCGCGAGGGTGAAGTAGCCGCCCAGACTAAGAAAATCACCGCCGCCCTGGTACGTCACGATGCCGCCCGTCCCGCCGGTGGGCCTGAGGCTGCGCACATCAACTGGGGCTAGGGCCAGGTCGCTACCCACTCGAAAGGGTCGCCCGTGCGGCAGCAATAGGCAGTCGCCCGTTTCTATCCGGATTGGCGCGTCCACCCCGTCAATGGAAAGCCAGCACGCGCCCACCGCAGCCGCGTAGAACTTGATACCCTCGTGCGGACCGAACCCAATCGACCACTCCCCTCCCGCCGCAAAGGCATTGTACAGGTAGCCGCGAATCTTTACTAATGAGAGGATTTCTGAGAGTGGGTCCACGAATTAAAGTCTTTATTTTGAACGATGGCGAAGATAATGCGCACGATAGCACATAGCGCGTTCAAAATTACCCGAATACCTTTGTTACCAGCTGGCGTCAGAATGAGTAATGGTGGCTGAAACTCAGTCCTCGATTTATTCTCGCCAGCATGCGGGAAAATGGTACTTGCAGATAAAGTATGAAAACAGTCTTGGTTGTGGGGGCGTCGGGTTTTGTGGGCCGGCCCTTGAGCAAGGCTCTACTAGCCGCCGGCCACGCGGTGCGTTGCTTGGTGCGGAATGTGGCGAAAGTTCAAGACTTAGCCAGCATCGGCTGTGAGGTAATGCCGGGCGATATTGCGGACCTTGCCTCGGTGCAGCGGGCCGTGAACTCGGTCTCTGCCGTCTACATTGCTATCCACACGCTGTCGCCGCAGCCGGGTAGCCAAGCGAGCCAAGGCTTCATGGACGTGGAAAAAACCGGCATCCAAAACGTCATCACAGCGTGTCAATCGGCCGGGGTAGGCCAGGTGATTTACCTTACCTCCCTGGGCATCTCCCCTGGTGGGCCGGGAGAATGGCTGCGCGGGCGCTGGCACACTGAGCAACTGTTGCTGCACAGCGGCTTGGCGGCGACCGTCATCCGGCCCGGCTACATCGTCGGCGTAGGCGGCCGCGGGTTCGATACGGTGGTGGGCAACGCCCAGCGGCGCGTGGCCTTTGCCCTGAGCGGAGACCGGCCTAAGATGCGCACCATTGCATTGAGTGACCTGATTTATTACCTCGTGGGCGTGCTCGGTGAGCCCCGCGCGGCCGGGCAGGGGTATGATGTAGGAAACGATGATGTCTTGTCGATGAATCAACTGATTGATACGACCGCCGACCTGCTGGACCGGCCGCATCCCGTCAAGCTCCGGATTCCGCTGGGACTCCTGGGGGCATTTGCCCCGCTCCTAGACCGAATGGGTAAGCTCCCCCGCGGGGCCATGAAAGGCATCGTGGATGGCGTCCGGGTCGATATGATTGGCGACCCCCAGCCAATACGGGTGCTTTTGCCACGGCCGCTGCAGTCCTTTCGGCAGGCGGTGCAGCAAGCCCTAACCCATGAGTAAACCCCTCTTAAAGCTACCGCGATGCGTGTATTTGTAACTGGCGCCACCGGCTTTATCGGCTCGGCCGTAGTGCGGGAATTGCTCGGCGCCGGCCATCAGGTGCTCGGCCTGGCCCGTTCGCTGGCCGCTGCACAGGCCTTGGTCGCCGCCGGGGCCGAAGCACACACAGGGTCGCTCGACGACCTGGAAAGCCTGCGCACGGGGGCCGCCGCGGCCGATGGCGTCATTCACCTGGCCTATATCCACGCGTTTTCTCACGCGCCGCTCGCCACGCGCCTGCGCGTGCTGCTGAGCGGGTGGCCCGGCGGTATTGCCACGCGCTTTATCGCGGCCATTGGCGAGGCCGACCGGCGCGCTGTCGCTGCCATCGGCGACGTGCTGCTTGGCTCTGATCGCCCCCTAGTCGTCACCTCCGGCGTTGGCGCCCTGGCGGCGGGCCGCCTGACGAGCGAAGACGAGGCGGGCGACCCCCACTCCGTGGCCGCCCACCGCCTCCCTACGGAAGCCCTGGCGGCGGCGCTGGCCGCCCAGGGCGTGCGCACTGCGGTGGTGCGCCTGCCGCCGACGGTGCACGGCGACGGCGACACCGGCTTCGTGCCGCGCCTCATCGACATCGCACGTAAAAAGGCAGTCTCGGCGTATGTCGGCGACGGGCACAACCGTTGGTCGGCGGTTCACCGCCTCGACGCGGTTCGGCTCTTCCGGCTAGCGCTGGAGCGGGGCGAGGCGGGTGCCCGCTACCACGGAGTGGCCGAACCGGGGATACCCACCAAAGCCATTGCCGAGGTCATCGGCCGCCGCCTCCGCGTGCCGGTTGTCAGCCAGTCGCGCCCGGAGGCCGCCCGCCACTATGGCTTTCTCGGGCCCTTGTTTGCAACCGATAATCCCGGTTCCAGTGCGCTCACCCAAGAGCGGCTAGGCTGGCACCCGACCCAGCCCGGCCTGCTGGCCGACCTAGAGCAGTCAGCGCGTTATTTCACCAGTTGAACCGCGCGGCCCGGTTTGCGGCCCAGGCGCCGGGGAGGGGTAGCCGAGCCTAGGGCAGACGCTGACGACCGCCGGCCAGTCATTTTCTGCGAATCAAGTAGCTTTTACTAGGCCTACGCAAAACCCCGTTTCCTATCTGGAAAGGACAGGCCGCCGACAAGGTGGTTTTTCGGGACAAGAGGGGTTTGAATTAAGCTTTTGTCGCTACCTATCACTCGACTAGTCGCCCCGCACGGCGCAGATAAAAATTTGATAAATAACATTTTGCGTTAATAGACTGATTGCAACAGCTTCTAGCTTTTTACGCAAGGTATCCGCGCCTGCCGCCAACCGATGAAAGCCATTTATTATGATACCTACGGCCCCGCCGACGTGCTGCGCTACGGCGACCAGCCTACCCCCGTGCCCGCGGCCGACCAGGTGCTGGTGCGGGTACGGGCCAGCAGCGTCAACCCCGTCGATTGGAAGGTGCGCGCCCGGGCGGGGCTGCTGGACCTGGTGAGAGGTCGCCACTTTCCCAAGATTCCGGGCTGCGACCTGGCCGGCGAGGTAGTGGCGGTGGGGGCCAACATGACCCGCTTCGGCGTCGGGGCGCGGGTGTTTGGGCTGCCCTCGGGCGGACCCGGCATCGGGCCGGGCACCGGCCGCACCAACGCGGAGTTCGTGGCCGTCGCCGCGGATGGCCTGGCGCTCATTCCCGACCAGTTGAGCTTCGTGGAGGCGGCGGCCGTGCCCCTAGGGGCCCTCACGGCGCTGCAGGGCCTGCGCAACCACGGCCGGCTGCTGTCCGGCGACCGGGTGCTGGTGACGGGCGCGGCGGGCGGCGTGGGCGCGCTGGCCGTGCAGGTGGCCCGCCTGCTGGGGGCCGGCGAAGTCACGGGCGTGTGCAGCCCTACTCACCAAGAGCTGGTGCGCTCCCTGGGGGTCAACCGAGTGCTCGACCGCACCACGCACGACTTCACCCAGGAACGCAGCCGGTACGACCTTATCTTCGACGCGGCAGGCCACAGCTCGTTTGGGGCCAGCGCTCCCAGCCTGCGCAACCAGGGCCGCTTTATCACGATTGTGCCCGACCCATCGGCCATCGCCGCCAGGCTGCTGACTGCGGCCTTCACCAGCAAGAAGTTGCGGACCTTCATCGCCTGGCCCAAGGGCCCCGACATGGCGTTGGTGGCGGCCTGGCTGAAAATGGGCGCGCTGCGGCCGGTGCCGGGCCGCCTCTTTCCGCTGGCTGAAACCGCCGCGGCTCACCGCTACGGCGAGGCCGGCGGCGGCAGCGGCCGGATTGTGCTGGTGGTGGAGTAAGGGCCCCGGCCGGGGTAAGCTAAGTAGGCGACGCTCAACCTATTGGCACTACCCCCGCGCGTTTAAGCGAGTTGCAGGGTGTGGACCCGACTCGCTTCACGTTGAGACTTCACAGCTGGCAAAAATTTAAAAGAGTCCGCAAAGTCGTACTCGCCGGGCTGGTTCAGGTAATAGTAGACGATAACAGCCGAGGCCAAAGAATAGTCAACGTGGTGGCTTGCTGCTCTCCTATAAAGTCAATTGCTCCCAGAAGACGACCTTTCCGTCCTGCGCCTGCACGAACCGTACGCCGCCATCCTGGGAAATGACGATGGCCATGCTTTCGGGCTCGGCTAGGCAGAGGCGGTAGGCGGCCCGGTGACGGGTGCCGCCCCGGTCGGCGGCTTCGGCCTGCAGCCGGGTGGCGTTCGAGTCCAGCGCCCGGTACACGTGCGACAAGACCAGCTTGGGCGCGTAGACCTCAATGCCAAACCCAATGACGGCGAGTTGCTTGGTCACCACCAGTGCCCCATCCACGGTCATCAAATCAGCCAGCAGGTCGGCGTACTGATTCACGGCTACTTCCAGTTCCAGCAGCCGGGCGTCGCCGAACCGCTGGTAGCGGCCCCAGGTGAGGTCGCCCAGTTCGCCGAGGCGGGCGATGATGGCCACCTGCAAGCCGTTGTAGTAGTGCGCTTCTGTGGGCAGGCGGACCGGGTACTTGGGCCGCAGGGTGGCGGCCGGGCCCACGCAATGGGCCACGCTGGCGGTGGGCACGTAGGCCAGCATCCCGCCGTGCCCGCTCATGCGCACCCGCGACACCACGCGCCGGGTGACGTGGTGCGCCAGCTCGCCCAATAGAGGCATCAGGTCGAGCGGGGCAGCGATGCCGGCCGCCGCGAGCTGGGGCCCCAACACGTCAATGTTTTCCGTGAACCGGCCCCGCGACCAGGCCAGCGGGTACTCCACGAAGCCGTGGCCTTCCACGTGGCCGTTTTGCAGAGTCAGCATCCGGTCGGGGCCGTGGTAAAACACTAGGTTGCCAGGCCCGCAGATTTCGAGTTGCAGCGCCGGCGGCAACGGACCAGGCGCAAAAGGCCGGGCCTCGGCGGGATGGCCCCAGGGCGAGTGGTTGCGCAGCAGCCCCCAAATGAGCAGGCCGGCGGCCACGTCGGCGCGAACGGCCAGCAGGCTGCCGGGTGAGCGCAGCGCCGGGGCTAGGCGCCGGATTTCCTGCTCTTCGTAGGGCCGGGGTGCGGCCAGCTCCAGTACGTAGGGTCCATTAGCACCGGGCGCGTGCGGCAACTCTTCGAGCGCGCTCAGCACGAGCCGGCAGCGGACCGGCTGGCCTTCTTCGAACAGCAGGCTGGCCTGGTAGGCCACGGAAATAAAATATTCCAACTCCACCAGTGGTGGCAACGGGCGGGCCGCAACGGGCCAGCGGGCCGACAGTTCGGTGGCCAGGTGGCCGGGGTAATAATGAAATTTCATATGGGGAGCAGCACGGGGGGGGCAACTTCTTTGGTTTCTAACTGCGCTAGTTGTTTAATCTGCTGCTCGATGTTCAGAAAATACATGGTGAGCCAGGCCAGCGTAATCAGGCCCACAAACAGCAAGAAGGTTATTTTCCAGCTGAAATTATCCTTGATTGGCCCTACCAGCGTTGCGCCCATCATGGAGCCAAATGCCCCGATAGTCATGTAAAATGTGAAATTGCTGGCCGAGATTTTCCTCGAACTGCACTGCATGGCGATGGCGTACACCCCGATTTTCGCAAACGCATTCAGCCATCGGTACGCGATGATAAACCCGTAAATAAAGGCGGTGCTTTGCCAGGAAGCCTTCAACAGGTTCAGCCCGATAACCAGCAGCATGATGAGCAGAAAATAGGCGCTAATCATGCGCTTCTTGCCAAATTTTTCAATCAGATAGCCGCCAATAAGCATCCCGCCGATGCCGCCGATTAAATCGGCCGTGGCGAAGGTCTGAGCGTAAAAAACATTCGTCCAGCCCGTTATTTTCACAGCAAAAAGCGGTAGCAGCGTTTCAAAGTAGTTGTACGCGCCCATGCTGATGAACAGCAGCAAGGAAATCAGTAGGGAGTTTTTCAGGCGAAAGACCTCGAACAGGGCTTTTAAGATGGTGCCCCAGCTCGTGGCCTGCATCCGTTGGGCGGCCGGCGAGGGGGTGCCCGCCGTCCAGGGGGTAATTTTTTCACCCGGCTGCTCCCGGAACCGGAGGGGCACCAGGGTCATAAGGCCAATCATCAGGGCCACCACCAGGATGGCCGCCGTGAAGCTGTGGGTGCTCAGCAGCCAACTGCCCAGGGCGAGGGCCAGTGAGCTGCCAATCATGCGGGCCCCGCCCATGAAGCCGTTGGCGCGCGCCTGCTCCTCGTCGGGCAAAATGTCCACCGCCAGCCCGTCGGTGGCGGCATCCTGAATGGCCCCGAAGGCTGACACCACGAACGCGGCGGCCATAAACAGCCGCATGTGGTGCAGCGGGTCGGGCACGTAGGCCATCGCCACCAAGCTGGCGACCAATCCAAGTTGGCCAAACAGCACCCAGGGCCGTTTGCGGCCCATTAGCAGGTAGGTGTAGCGGTCCATGAGCGGGGCCACGACGAACTTAAACGTCCACGGAAAGGCGCAGGCAATGGCAAAGCCCCCGATTTCGCCGGGGGTTTTGCCTTGCATGGCCATCCAGGCCGGCAGGCCCACGAACAGCATGCCCATATTCAGCCCTTCGGCAAAATACAGCGCGGTGAAGGTGAAATACCGCCAAAAACCACTCTCGGCCAGTGTCGGGAAACCCCGATGAGAGCTGCTCTTATTCATCATAAGCTTGACTTACTGTGCAAGTAGAATAGAACGCCGGCCGTTGGGGCCTAGCGATGCCCAACAAAACGGGCCGACGAATTAGGAGACTACTACCCTACTCAAAAGATGGGCACGTTCACGAATTGGTTCGGCAGAGGCTTGGGCACGTTCGGGTTGGTGTTCACTTCGTTTTGGGGGTAGATAAACCGTTGCGGCTTTTGCGTGCCCACGTAGAGTGGAATGGGCAACTGCACCACGGGCACGGCGCGAGCCAAGCGGCGATAATCGTTGAACGCTTCGTATTGCATCAAAAAACAGATGTAGCGCTGGCTGATAATCTCGTACAGCAGGGCGGTTTGCACCGTCGCCAGGCGGGTAGGATTGGCCAGCCCGGTGGGGCCGAAATCCGCTAGCGTGTAGGCGTCGTACCGCCGGCCCGTGGCCGCGATAGTTTTGCCGTTGACGTAGCCCGTAGCCAGCCCGGTCCGCACGGCATTCAGGGCTGCGAGGGCCGCGCTGGCCGCGCCCAGGCGGGCCTGTGCCTCGGCGATAATCAGCTGGTTTTCATAATACGTGAGAATGGGGTGGGGAGCGTCGGCGGTGAATGCCCCGTCGGTGGTATTAGGGTCGAGCGCCCCCGGCGCGGTGATGCCCACCTTGAGGTAGTGGTTGTAGAAGGCGGTTTCGTCGGTTTTGGTGTTGGCCGAGTTGATTCGGGACTGCATCAGGCGGGGCAGATACGCGCCGTCGAACCCCGTATCGCCGGCCCGGCTCACCCGAAAAAAATCGTAGTTCTGATTAATATCGACTCCTTGTGCCGTGCCGTGCGGCACGAGTGCGTCGCCGGCCGGGCCGGCAATGCCGGCCGCGGCGCTAGCCACGGCCCTGGCGTAGTCGCCGGTGTGGAGGTAAAGGCGGGCTTTGAGGGTGTTGGCCGCCGCTTTCCACTTCGCCACGTCGCCCCGGTAGAGGAAGTCCTGCGGGCCAAAAGCCAAGCCCGTGGGGGCCGACAGGTTGACGATGGCCTTGTCGAGGGTGGTTTGCAGGGCCGCGTACACTTCGGCCTGCTTGTCGAACACCGGCGTGGGAAACCGCGCGTCGTCGAAGGCTTGGCTGTAGGGCACGTCGCCGTAGAGGGCCGTGGCTTTGGCAACGACCAGGGCTTCGAGCACCTGACCCACGCCCTTTGTCCACTTGTCGCCCACCGCGTCGGCCTTTGTTTGGACCAGCCGGGTCTGGCTGGCCACCGGGTACAGCGGACTCCAGAAGAAGCTTTGCGACGAGACAATGTACTGCGAATAGCCCTGGTGGGCACGCGAGAGCCCGTTCAGCTCGCCCGCCCACAGCGAGGCGATGCGCACATCGGTGTCCTCGTGCAGAAACGAGACGCCCAGCAGCGTCCCGGCCAGCAGCGTGGTCACGTCCACGTCCGTCACCACGTTGGGGTTGTTCTGGATGTCGGGCTCCTGAAACAGCTTCTGACAGCCGCCTAGCAACAGGAACGCCAATAAGGCGATGGCAACTTTGGGAGCGAATAATTTCTTCATTATGCTTCTTAGCTATAGCGCTTGGGTAATGAGGCTTAATAAGTAAGGCGCACTGAAAACAGCACGGACCGGGTGTTGGGGTTGGTGAACCAGTCCTGCCCGCGGGCCAGGCCCGCGCCCGTTACATTCACTTCCGGATCGGTGCCGGTGTAGGGCGTCCAGAGCACCAGGTTGCGGCCCGTCACGCTGAAATCGACGCTGGCCAGGTGGGTGAATTGCTGGAACCCCGGCCCGCCCAGGCGGTAGGTGAGCGTGGCCTCGCGCAGACGCGTGGCGCTGCCGTCTTCCACGAACTGCTTGTAGGAGGCCGAGTTTGAGGCCGAACCGCGGCCCTGCCACCAGGCTTGGTTGATGGCCACCGGCCCGGCCCCAAAATCCTTGATTTGGCCCTGGAAAACCGTGCCGGCCGGAATGAGGGTGCCGTTCACGTCTTTCAGCCCGCCCGCCGGGGCCACCACCGTGCTGCCTTGGTCGGCGTGCACCCCAAAGGCGTAGAGGGAGCCTCGCGTGCCGTTGAAAAAGTCATTGCCGGCTACCCGGTCGAACAAGACGTAGAGCGACAAGCCCTTGTAGGTAAAGGTGCTACCCAGCCCCCCCCGCCACTTCGGGTTAGGATTGCCAATGATTTCATTGCTGATGCCGCCTTGTGGAAAGCCGTTGGCGTCCAGAACGTACTTCCCCGCCTCGTCCTTCAGAAAATCGGTCGAGTAAAAAATGCCGAACGGCTGCCCCGGAATCAGGGACGCGTTTTGCATGTAGCTGTCGGGCAGGATGTACACCGAGGCCCCGGCCAGCGACACCACCTTGTTGCGGTTCAGCGAGAAGTTGCCGGTGAGGTTCCAGCGGAAATCCCCGCGCCGAATAATGTCGGCCCCGGCATCCAGCTCCAGGCCTTTGTTGGCCAGCTCGGCCGCATTGGTGTTGCGGATGGCGTAGCCGGTCTCATTCGGCACGCTCAGCGACAGGATAACGTCCTTGGTGCGATTGTGGTAGGCTGTGGCCGAGAAGCTGACGCGGTTGTGGAAGAAGCGCAAATCCACGCCCACTTCGGCTTCGGTTTTGCGTTCCGGGCGCAGGTAGTCGTTGCCGGCCGTGGTGCCGCGCACGTAGCCCCCGCCGTAGAGCGGGCTGGCCGCATTGAGGCCCCGCGTGAACATGTCGCTGTAGGCTCCCGGGGCGAAAGTGGTAAAATTCTGGTAGGGCTGGGGCTGAATGCCCACCTGCCCCCAAGTCAGGCGCAGTTTGCCAAAGCTCAGGACCGTACTAGTGGCTAAGCCGCCCACTTTGCTGAACTGCCAGG
This sequence comes from uncultured Hymenobacter sp., assembly GCA_937871705.1. Taxonomy (GTDB): domain Bacteria; phylum Bacteroidota; class Bacteroidia; order Cytophagales; family Hymenobacteraceae; genus Hymenobacter. Next base: position 20,491 of record CALMOO010000657.1, on the reverse strand, counting down.
CCAGGGCGGCCGAGGGAAAGAAAAATTGGCTGTTGGTTTTGGCCCCGAACGTAGAGGCACTCTCGCTCCGCCCGGTCAGCGTCAGAAACAGCATGTTATAGGCCTGTACTTCGGCCTGCGCGTAGTAGGCGTAGGTGCGAATGAGGGAATTATAATTGCTGGCCGACAGGTTGGAATTCAGCGCATTGGTCAGAATGTCGGGGGCCGTCGGCACAATCAGGTTGCTGATGGCATCGGATAAGGTGGCTCGGCGGCGGCTGTTGTAGTTCACGCCCAGCAGCAGCGACCCGCTGAAATTTTCGCTCAGCCTTTTGGTGGCCGTGGCAAACACGTCGGTGTTGAACTGCCGCTCCGTAATCCAGTTTTTTGACAGGTAGCCGGTCAAAAAGTTGCCTGAGTTGCGGGCGAAGCGCTCCAGGCGGTTGTCGGTAAAATTATCGATGCCCGTGCGGCCTGTAATGCTCAGCCACGCCGCCGGGGTCAGGCCCAACTCCAGACTGCCAATGAGGTGGTCCACGTCGCTGGTATTGCGGTTGTTGTTGATATTCCAGACGGGGTTTGAGTAAATAGTGCTCAAATCCCGGCCCAACGGGTTCCGATACGACACGTGCGCGTTGTTGAATGTCTGTCCGGCGGGGTTGATGAAGGTACCCGTGAAAGCAGAATTGTCGTAATCAGCCGGTGTGCGCAGGCTGCCCAGCATCACCCCGTCCACGTTGTCGCCCTCCTGCACGCGAGACGACGCCACCTTGGTGTAGCCCACGTTGGCCGATGCGCGCAGCCAGTCGGTAAACTGGCTGGCCACGTTCACCCGTGCGGCGTTGCGCTGGTAGTCGCTGAACGCTTTGATGACGCCCTCCTGGTTCAGGTTGGCGTAACTGACGAGAAACGTCGACCGGTCGTTGCCCCCGCTCAGGCTGATGCTGTTGTCGGTGTAGTGCCCCGTTTGAAACACGTCCTGCGTGTGGTCGTATGTGTCGCGGGCGTTCTTGCCGCCGTGCGGGTTAGCCGCCGTACCCGGCGCGATAGCGTAGCGGCTGGTGCCGTCCACAAACGTGAGCGCGCCCTGGTAGCCGGGTGCGCTGGGGTTGGTGATGTACGTGTCCGCCCCACCCAGGCGGTCGGCGATTAGGTCGCCGAAGCTGTTGCGGTTACCCTGTTGGTACAAGCCGCCCGAGCCCTGCCCGTAAGTGCGCTGCAAGGACGGCATCTTATTCACGCGGTCAATCGAAACCATTGATTTAAAGGTGATATTGACCTTGCCCTGCGAATTTTGGCCCTTTTTGGTGGTGATGATGACCACGCCGTTGGCGGCCCGCGTGCCCCAGAGCGCCGCCGCCGACGCGCCCTTCAGCACCTCCATGCGCTCAATGTCCTCGGGATTAATATCATTGATGCGCGACTGCTGCACGATGCCATTGCCGCTGGCAGTGCCCGTGCCGAGATTGTCACTGGCGTTGCTCACCGGGATGCCATCGACAATAAACAGCGGCTGGATATTGCCGTTGATGGTGTTCTGCCCCCGAATCTGAATGTAAGCCCCCGCGCCGGGGTCGCCCCCGTTGCGGGTGATGAGTACGCCCGACGACTTGCCGCTTAGTCCCGTCAGCAGGCTGGTTTCGCCGGTTTGCGCAATGGCCGCGCCGTCCAACGTCGTCACGGACGAGGCAAACCGGTCGCGCTTGGTTTTCGTGCCGATGGCCGTAATGACGACTTCGTTCAACTGTTTGACATCGGGTTTGAACTGCACATCAATCGTGGTGCGTGCCCCGATGGTTTCCTCCACGGTCTGCATCCCAACGGCCGTAAAAACCAGCGTAGTGCCCGTGGCCGGCACGTCTAGGCTGTACGCCCCTTCGGCATCCGTGGCGGTGGCGGTGGCCGTCCCCTTCACGAGCACCGTTGCTCCCGGGAACCCTCCGGTGCCTTCACTCGTGCCCACGATGCCGCTCACTTTGCGGCCCTGCGCCCAAACCAACGGGCTACCAGTAATAAACAGCCAAAAAATTAACAGTAGAGTATGCTTCATATTTCCAGGTTGAAAAAGAAAAAGGAATATTGGATTTACTGAAATTGGTTAGAAGCGGGAAGTTTGAATAATAGTCGCAACGTCATTTAAAACAGCTTTTTTCCTTTCCCAAAGAGTTGTATAAGAGCAGAGTCTGTCGTGTCTTAAGTTTTTTAAGCTGGGCGTTACCGCGCATAATATCATCGGACAGATAACCAGAATGTTTCAATAAGTCTAAAAATGACCGTTAGTTCTTAAGTGACAACTTATGTCTACGAGGCGAGAGAATACCCCTTGAGCAGTATGCGGCGAAGTGAAGGAGCGGATTGGCAGCCGGCCCTGATTGCTGACATGGCGGCGTGGAGGCCCACCGTCTGTTGAAGCCCCCTTGGGCGTGTAGAATGGCCAGCCTATGATTAGCGGGCGTGTGGAGCACAGGAGCTCCCGGCAGGACTAACTATGCGGGACACTGCCACCGACGATAAAGCACCCAGAGCAGGCTGCTGATTTGCGCGTGTTCGGTGTCAGTAGGCAAGGCCGCCGGCAGGACGAGCGGTATCGGTGGTGAAGCCAGCCGAAGCTGGGACCACGTACCAAAGAGCCTGAGTACAGCTGCGATGGCGCGGGGCGCGGCCTACTGCTCAATTTTGTTACCAGCGGCCCCAGCCCCTCAAGCAGCGAGGCGTTCATAAGCGGGGTGAAAACGGGGAACTTTAGTATAGGCTTACGCCCGCAGGTGCCGCCGCACCGCCGCCACCACGCTGCCCAAGGTGCGAAATTCCGCTACTTCCTGGTCGTAAAAATCAAAATGAAAGGCCGCTTCGAGGCAATTCGCCAGTTCGAGCTTTTCTAATGGACCGAGGTTATAATCCCGCTCCAGCTTCTGGGTGAGCAGAAAGTGCGGGGGACGAACCAGAAAATGACGCCACAATATGCGGGCGATGCGGGGTTGAATTGAAGTCTTCATTCGGGTCAAATCAAAGCATCCTAAGCGCAACCAAGAGGTGCCTCATTCTGCCGCCGTGCATCAGCTATTTCCGCGGATGAGTTGAACCAACTCTTCGAGTTGGCCCAGACCAATGAGTTCGGCCAGCGTGGCTTCGGCCAGTTCGTAGCTCAGGCAGTAGTCGTAGGGCTGCCGAGGGTCGACCCAGTACAAGCCCTCGGGGTCTTGGTAGATGTAGCCAAACGCGAGCAACCACGCTGTATGCAGCAAATGGTAGAATAACACCCCCTCGTAGCCAATGTCCCGCACCAAGAGCCCAAACTGGCGAAAATGCTGGTAGCAGCAGGCCTTGGTGTACAAGCTTATCTGGGTGAAGTCGAAGAAAGCCAGCGGGGGCCAGCGGCGCGGACCACCCGCAGGCGTAAGGCCAGCTTCGAGCAGGACCCGGCCTACTTCGGTGGCATGACGGGTCAATTCATCGGGTTCTACAGGTGGATACATGGTGGGTACTGGTTAGACTGGTTGATTCATAGCGCGGTTCAGGTACAGCACCAGGGGCTGTAGGCTTCGGTAGGTCGTTAGCAGATGCTTGGTCAGGGAGGCCGCCAGCACCTGTTGGTCCGACAAGGTTCGGGAACCGATGAAGCTTTTCAGTCGGAGGTGCTTAAGAGCAGGATTATCGGCCCGGTAGCCCTTCGGCGGGCGTTGCAGGATGTGGGTCTGCTGCAGATTTCCAACCTGCGACAGGAACGTTGGCTCCTGCACCAACTGCTCGAAATTGGTCAGGTTATAATCGATTTCCTGGCGAATGGCGGCCAGTTCACGGGGTGGTGGCAGGTACATTCCGCCAGCCAGAAAACTAGCACCCGGCTCAATGGCCAGGTAATAGCCTGCCGTGGGCAAGGCCTTGCCACCGAAGTTAAACCACGCCCCCAAACTGGTTTTGTAGGGCGACTTGTCGGGGGACAACCGCACGTCGCGGTTAATGGAGAAGAGGCATTTCCTGGGCTCCAGGCGGGCGCGGGCGATTTCGGGGTCCTGCTCGGCGAGGCCCACAAGCACCTGCCTCACCAACTCCACAAAATCCGCCTTGGCCGCGCTGTATGCCGGGCGGTGGTCGTCCATCCAGTCCTTGCGGTTGTGGGCCTTGAGGGCGGTCAGAAACTGGAGCATGGGGCGAGCTTGTTAAAAGTATAAAGATTAGTAAGCGGTTAGCGGCAGATGCGGCGACAAAGGCACCAGCACCACCTGAACCGCCGTGCCGGGCGGCCAGCCCAAATGGCCAAGCACCAGCACCACTGTGCCCCGCGCGGAGTCCGGTATAAGGGCGGTGAGGGGAGTAGTGTGCCTAACGAGGCCCACCGGGCCCGTCAGGACCCGCAACGAGTCGCCGAGACGCAGGTGGGCCGCCTCCACCGCGCTCACCCGCACCCGCACTGGGGCACGGGACGTCAGACGGGCGTAGGGCGCGCCGGCCGCCACATACTGCCCTTCGCTCACTTTTATCCGACTTAGGTCGCCCGCTGCCGGGGCTGTTACGAAAACCGCTTGAGCGGAGGAGCCCGCGCCGACCACCAATTTCAGCAGCAGCGCCTTGGATGGCATGGTCTGGCCCTCGTTAAAGTACGTCCGTACCACCCGGCCCCCGACGGGGGAGCGCAGCACCTGATAGGGCGCGGCCAGCACCTTTCCGACCAGGTGCTGCGTAGTATCCGGCACCGCCGTTGGCACGGCCGCCATTCGGTTGTAGCCTGACTGGGCAACGGGCTTTAGCCAGCCCAGTAAAAGTATACCGGGCAAGGTAAGGGCGTATGCAATCAAAGTAAGTTTCATGCGTTGAACCACTTAAATAAGGTGTCAAACCTTTTTTACTTCAGCTTTTCGCTAATCAAAAGCCGCTAGCGCTGCTCACCCATTGCCTGGGCCAAGGCGGCTTCGGCAATGCGGTAGTCGGCTTTGGCATCCACCAGGTCCGCCGCCGCGCGCTGGCTTAGGGTCTGGGCTTCGAGCAAATCGACGAGCGAGAGTAGACCGGCGCGGAAACGGTTGTCATTGAGGCGCAGGTTTTCCTGGGCCTGCGCCACCGTAAGGGCTTGCAGTGCAATGCGCCGGGCGGCCTGATTCAAGGTCAGCAGGTCGCGGTTGACCTCCAGGGCCACCTGCTGCCGGGCTTCCATCAGGTCGGCCTGGCTGGCCTGAGCCTGGTAGCGCCGCTGCGCTTCGAGCAGCCGGTTTTCTTTCCAGTGGATGAGCGGCAGGTTCACGCTCACCAGGGCGTAGGCGGGCGTGTAGCTGTTATCAGGCAGCAAAAAACCGGCTTTTTGTCGTAGATACAAGGCGTTGACGCTGGCGTTTACCTGCGGCCGGCGGACACTGCGCGCCACGTCAATTTGCAGCGAATCCGCTTGGTTGGTCAACGCCAGCCGGCGCAGGTCGGGCCGCTGGGTGAGGGCCTGCGCCGCGTAATCGGCGGGGCTTACGGCCGGAAAGTCGCCCTCGATGGACTCGGCCAGGCGCAGCGAATCGCCGGGCGGGCGGCCGATGAGCTGGCGCAATACCAATTGGCTTTGGCGCTGCTCGTCGCGGGCCCGCAGCAGCCGCACCTCGGCGTCACGCAGCTGCACCTGGGCCCGCAGCAAATCAGCCTTATAACCCAGGCCCGCCTTAAACTTATTGTCGAGGTCACGCACGAGGGCGAGTAGCTGGGCGCGGTTGCCTTCGGCCAGCGTCACTTGGTCGCGCAGAGCCACGGTTTGCCAGTAGGTCTGGTCGGTTTCGGCCACCAGCTGCTGCCGGGTGGCCTGCACGTCCTCCGCCGCCGCCTGGGCCGTGAGGCCCGCCAGAGCCGTTTGAGCGCGAATCCGGCCCCCGGAGTAGATGGGCTGCGTAACCCCTACCCCCGCCGTCACGCCCTGCGTGTTCAAGGTAGTGCCCAGGCCGCGCACATAGTACCCGGTGCTGCTGAAATCCAGCTTGGGCAAGCGGTTGGTTTTGGCCGCGTCGCGCCCGGCCTCGGCAGCTAGCTGGCGGCGGCCCGATGCACTGAGGCGCCGGTTTTGGCTTAAAGCCAGCGCTTGGCAATCGGCCAGGGACAGCGGGGCGTCGGGAGTGAACACGGATTGGGCGTAGACGCCCGGCGCTATCAGCGCCAGGCCTATACAAAAGAGAACTTTCATTCGTAAGAAAAGACTAGTTGGTGGCCAGCGCCAGGGCGGGCTGGTCGTCTTCGTGGATGTCCGCCGGGATTGACTGCGACTTGCCTTTCAGCGACATGTAGTAGAGCACGGGCACCACGAACAGGGTCATTACCATCGCCACCATAATGCCGAAGGCAATGACGCTGCTCAGCGGCGACCACAGCGGCGACTTGCTCAGTATCATGGGAATTACGCCCACGGCCGCGGCCGATGAAGTGAGAAAAATGGGCCGCATCCGGCGGTGAGCCGAGGCAATAGCCGCGTCCTTTACCGAGTAACCGTGCTCGCGCACCAACTCGTCGGCGTAGTCCACCAGGATAATGCCGTTGCGCACCACGATGCCCAGTAGGCTGTTGATGCCCAGAAAGGCCGTCATGCCCAGCGGGTTGCCCGTTACCCAAAGGCCAAACATGGCCCCCGGCAAGCTCAAAAAGAACGTAGAGAGCACTATCAAGGCCCGGCCCGCGTGCCGGAATTGCAATAGCAGCGTCAGAAAAATCAGCAGAAAGCTCAGCCCCAGGGCCATGTTGGTATTGGGCGCCGCGTCGCGGCCTGATTCGTCGTCGCCGCCGTATTCGAGGTGGGTGCCGGCCGGCAATTTCAGGGCGTCCAGTTGAGGCCGCACATCGGCCAGAATCTGGCTGGCTACGCGGCCAAAGTCGGTGTCGCTGCTCACCGTAAGGGTGCGCAAGCCGTTGCGGCGCACGATGTTGCTCAGGTGCCAGGCCGGCACCACATCGGCCACTTGGCGCAGGGGCACCTTAGTGTTGTAGGCCGTGGTCACGTACACCTGGCTCACGTCGCTCAGGTTCTGGCGGCTGCGCTCGTCGAGGCGCAGCACGATGTCCAAGGGCTGGTCGCCCTCCCAGAGCGTCGAGACGGGGTAGCCTTTGAGGCTGCCGCCTAGGGTTTGGGCCACGGCTTCCTTGCTCACGCCGAGGCGGTCAGCCTCGTCCTGTTTCACCTGCACGGCCAGGCCCAGGGTAGGATTTCGCCAGTCGTCGCGCACGAAATGGGTGTTGGGCGTGGCGGCGAAAATTTGCGTTATCTGCTGGCCCACCTCGCGCAGGTCGGCGTCGTTGTCACTCACCACGCGCACTTCCAGCGGGGCTTTGGTTTCCTTCCAGCTCAGGCGGCGCACCCGCACCGCGCCCTCGGGCACCAGCTGCTGCAGCGAGTGGGTGTACTCCCGGGCCAGCTCCACGGTGGCTTCGCCGCTGACGGTGTTGATGAACACCTGGGCATAGTTTTCGGCCGGGGCCTCGGGGGCGTAGCTGGAGTAGAAGCGCGGCGAGCCCGTGCCGATAAAGCTCACGACCTGGCTGATGCGCTTATCCCCTTTAATGGCGGCCGTCACGCGGTCCACGGCCTTTTCGGTCTGGGTTACCGGCGTGCCCTCAGGCAGCCACAGCTCCAGGTTGAACTGGTCGCGCTCCGAGTAGGGCAGGTACTCAAACTTCACCTGCGAGCCGAACACGCCGGCAAATGCGAGTGAGGCAAAGCCCAGGGTGAGCACTAGTTTAGGGTGAGCGAAGCTCCAGTCCACGGCCCGGTTGAAACGCTGCTGCACCCGGTCAATGACCGAGGGCTTGGCCTCGGGCGCGTCAGCTTGCTTGCTGTGCAGGCCCTTGCGAATGGCGAAGTAGCACAGCGAGGGCGTGAGCAGCATCGACACCGCCAGCGAAGCCGTTAGGGCCACCGCCACCGTGGCCGGAATGTGCAGCGAGAACTCGCGCGTCAAACCCGTGTACACAATGGCCGAGGGTAGAAAGGCGAAGATTATGGCCGCCGTGGCCGCCAGCACCGGCACGAATAAGTCGGTGGCCGAGCGCCAGGCCGCCGTCCAGCGGTCCATGCCCTCGTCGAGCTTCTCCACGTAATTGTCGACCACCACAATGGCGTCGTCCACCACCATGCCCAGCACTATCACCAGCGCAGCCAGTGACACCTGCTGAATCTCCATGCCCAGCGCGTTCAAAATGCCGAAGGTGATGAGGATGGATAGCGGGCAGGCAATGGCCGAAATCAGGGCAATCCGCAGCGGCAGCAGCAGCAGCACCACGGCAATGACCGAGGCCACGGCAATACTTAGCTCCAGGAAGAAATCCTTGAGCTTGTGGTCCACCACGCGGGGCTGGCTTACGATTTGCTGCACTTGCACGCCGGCCGGAAACCGGGCCTCTACTTCCTTGATGCGGGCATCCAGCTGGTCGCCAAACCACACCATGTTGTTGCCTGGCTGCATTTCCACCGTCAGCATCACGGCCGATTGCCCGTCGATTTTGATGCGTGAGGTCAGCTCCTCGTCGCGGCGCTCCAGCTGGGCCACGTCGCGCAGCCGCACCTGGTTGCCCGAGGTAGGGTCAGTGTACACGAGCTGGTTAGCTAAATCCTGCTGCGAGCGGTACAGCCCTTCGGTGAAGACCGGCACCCGGGCGTCGCGCAAGGCCAGCTCGCCAGAGTAGCGCACGTTGTTCTGCCGTTGCAGCACCTGGCCAATAATTCCGAAATCCAGCCCATACTGGCGCAGCTGGTCCACGGACGTCGTCACGTACACCTGCTCGCGCTGCTCGCCGTAACGCCGAATCTTCGACACCTGCGGCAGGGTTTTGATGGCGTCTTCGAGCTGGTCAAGGTACTCCTTCAGGTCGGCATAGCTGCGTTTTTGGGCCGTCACGGCAATCATCAGCGCCGCTACGTCGCCAAACTCGCCGTTCACGAACGGGCCCTGCACGGCTTGCGGCAGCGCCTGGCGGTTGGCGTTGAGGCCGTCCTGCAGCTTGGCCCAGAACTTATCGGTGTCGGTCACCCAGTCCTGGAGCGTCACGTTCACCACCACGGCGCCGGCCTTGGTCGTGGAGTAGGTCTTCTCCTTGCGCACTTCCTTGTAGCTGAAGAGCTGCTGCTCCAGCTTTTTGGTGAGCTGATTCTCTACTTCCAACTCGCTCGCGCCGGGGTACGCCGCCAGCACCAGCCCCTGCCGGATGGTGATGCGCGGGTCTTCCATGCGCGGCATGCTGTAAATGGCCCAGATGCCCGCTAGGGCCAGCATCAGGGTTAGGCCAAAGGTTACTTGCCGGTATTTCATGGCCGCCTCAATCAGGTTGAGGCGGCGCGTTGGTTTCTGATTTTCCATGAGGAGAGTGGCTGGTTATTGAAGGATGCGAATAGCTTGCCCGTCGTGCAGGCGCTGCTGCCCGGCCACTATGACCTGGTCGTTGGCGGCCAGGCCCTGGCTTACTACCACTTGGTTGCCCTGCACCGGGCCGAGCACCACCCGGCGGCGCTGAGCGGTTTTGCGGGCGGCGTCGGCTACGTACACCACGCTGGCGCCATCGGCTTCCTGTACCACCAGTTGCGGCGCCACAGCAACAGTTGGGGCGGCTTTTTGCCCGGCCGGCAGCGGGATACGCAAGCTGGCCAGCATACCTGGCAGCAGGTGCAGGCCGGGGTTGGGCAGCAGGACCTTCAGGTAGAAGCTGCGCGAAGTGGGGTCGGCCACCGGGTTGATGACTTGCACCGTGCCAGTAACCTCGCGGTTCAGGGCCGGGACCTGCACCTGCACCGTGGTACCCCGACGCATGCGGCCAATCTCCGCTTCCGGCACCACTGCTCGCGCAAACACCTGCGCGGTTTTAATTAAGGTGAAGGCTGGCGCGCCGGGAAGGGCCGACACGCCAGGCTCCACCATTTTTGCCGCGATGAAGCCCGCGAACGGCGCCCGCAAATAGGTATCGGTGACGTGCTTGCGCGCCACGCGGGAATTGGCTTCGGCCCGCTGCAGGCCGGCAGTGGCCTGCACCAGCTCTCGCTCCGTCAGGCTCTCCGATTTGAACAGTTGCTGCGAGCGCCGGACTTGGTCGCGGGCCTCCAGCAAGGACGCATCAGCCCCGGCCAGCACGCCGGCGTATTCCTCCGGGTTCAGTTCGGCCAGCAGCTGGCCCTGGCGCACCTGGTCACCTTCCCGTACCAGCACCCGGCGCACCGAGCCGGCTATGTTAAAAGCCAAGCTGGCAGTGTTTTCGGCCTCAATGGTGCCGCTGTAGGTCTGGGTTGGTGTGCTGGCTGAGGTGCCTACAGCTTGCACCTGCACGGCCACCGGCGCGGGCCCGGCCGGTGGACCGGCTGCCTTTTCGTCGGTAGGTTTGGAACAGGCTACCACAAGAGGCAGTAAAGCTAACGGGAGCCGGTAGCAGGCAGGAAAGTACTGCATGAAGCAAATAAGTAAAAGGTTCAAGTATTCACAAAATGACCGTTAGTCTAGTAAGGTCAAAAAAACAGCTTCCGACGAATCAGAAGCTAGAGCCAGCAACGCACGTCATATAACGTTCCTATTGTTCACAAACTGACCAATAGTCCGAAATGTTTAAATGAAAGTTTGTCACGCCTAACAAGTCTCCCCAGCCTTGCACAAGCCACTTTTCAGCGAAGACAAGAAGGTCTCGAAGAGCTCATTCAAGTTGATTTGCCGCTGTTCAGCCAGGTGAGCCCCCTTGCTCACGATGAACTGCATCATGCCGTAAGAGGATGCCCACAGCGAGCTGGCCATCAGTTCCGGCTTCAGGTCGGAGCGCATTGAACCATCAGCGATGCCTTGCTGAAATACGGCTTTGAACAGGTCATAGGTCGCCGTCGTGGTTTCGTAAACTACCCCGGCGTTGGTGGTGGGCAGCGGTGATTCAAAGAAGGCAATGAAGCCGAAATACGCTGGATTCTCTATCACAAATGCATAGTACATGCGCATCATGCGCAACACTTTTTCCAGGCTAGTGCCCTTATCGGCGGCTTCTTTGGCATAAAGCGCGTGCAACTCCCGCACGGCCTGCTCGCTGATGGCCAGCATGATGTCTTCCTTACTGCGATAGTGCCGGTAGAGCGTGCCTTTGCCTAGTTCAGCCTCGGCAGCAATGTCATCTATAGTGGCCGCTATCAGCCCTTTCGCCAAGAACACTTTCTTGGCTGCTTCTAAGATAGACGTTTCACGGTGTGCTTTTTCCCGCTGCTTACGCTCTGCAACTCCCATTGACTAAGTTGTCATTTTCTGACTATTGGTCCAAAGATACGACCTTTTTGTTAAGTCATGAATTTTTTCAGGTATCAGTGTGGCAAATCTGGCTTTCCCTTTGTAATCACTTACCCTCTTAGTCACTCGCTTTCTTGGCAGCAATCATAGTAACCCATCTAGTTAACTACCAATCGCTAGTATACGCGGTACGATGGTGGGCCAAATCTCAGGGTCGCGGCGCGCATTGGTAACAAAGACTAGGTGCCTAGCAACTCCGGCACGACGATGTCCTCACAGGTAAACTGGCGTTTGGAAAGGCCCTGCTCGAAGAAATAACGCAGATACGTGTCAAGCGTTTTGCGGTTTGCTTCAACTCCATAGGGCCACCAGTCTGCTGGGAACAATTCCCTGTTTTTATCGAACAGGGAGTTAAACCACGGTATCATCAGGTCGGCGTGCTGTTGCACCCGGCCTTTGCGGTACTGCTCCATCATCACGTTTTTCGAATCGCAAAAGCCCTGGTAGATGGCCCGCGCAAGGCCCGGATGCTGAACGAGCAGTTCCCGGCGAACCACGACCGTGTGCATCATCGGAAAGACACCGGTACGCTGGTAGTAGTCGCGCTCGACTAGCTCGTAGTCGAGAAACAGGCGCCCGACGTGGGGAGAGTTGTCCAGCACGCATTGCGGCACGAGAGCCGAAATAAAGGCATCAATTTCACCCGCTTCGAGCATAGGGCCCAGCGCTTTGCCCGTGGGGGCAGGGGTGATATCAACGCCGGCCGGCTGCCGGGGCAGCACGAAGTCATAGGGCGGCATGGGCTCGTCGGCCCCTCCGATGACCCAGCGGCACTGGTCCGGGGTCACGCCGAAGTTGTCTGAGAGAATGCCCTTGGGCCACACGCCCGCGTCGTGGCCGTAGGTACCAAATTCGCCGATGGTTTTGCCCACCAGATCCTGCGGCTTCGTGATGCCGCTCGCCTTGTTGATGAAAATAGCCGAATGCCGGAAAATGCGCGCCGGGAACACCGGAATCGCGATGAACGGCGGATTGTCGAGTTCGAGCGTGCGCAGGTAGAATGTCAGCCCCAGCTCCGAGACGTCGAAGGCCTGTTCGCGCAACATTTTCTCGAAGAGTTCCGCCACGTTATCGGCACTCTCGAAACTAGCATCAACTCCCTCAATTGGGACGGTGCCATCGAAGAGTGCCCGCACGTGGTCGTAGCGCGAGCAGGCAATTTTAAGTTTAAGCGTACTCATAAAACAAGGGGTGAGGGAAGGTGAGCGGTGGTTGTAGCTAGATTTTATGCTTCTTTAAGCGCCGTGCCTCTCAGCGGCGTATGGCGGCGCAAAGCTGCTCCCAGTTACCAGAGGCAATTTTCTCGCGTTCGGTGTCGGTCAGGTCAGCATCGAGCAGAAAGCGGCGGGCGCTGCCCGAAGCTTGCTCGGCCACCAGGAACGGGTAGTCGGTGGCGAACAGGAGGCGCTCCACGCCCACTAGTTCGATGGCCCAGCGCAGGTAGCGCTGGTTGAATGAGCCACTGGGCGTGATGAACACGTTGCGACGCACGTAGTCGATTAACGGCCGCTTCAGCTTGGCGGCCTGCCCCAGGTGCTCGGCTTCTTCCAGATAGAACAGCACTACTTCGCCCCAGTGGCCGGCAATTACCTGCAAGTCGGGAAACCGGTCGAACACGCCGCTCAGGATGAGGCGTAGCAGCTGCACCCCGGTTTCATAGTACCAGCCAATGCCGAAGGTGGCAAACACGCTGTCCACCGCATCGCCCAAGCCATTGTAGTAAGCGGCCCGCACGGCCGGCAGCGGCGACTGCGGGTGCAGGTAAAGGGGAGCTCTTAGGGCGGCAGCGGCCTCAAAAAGGGGCCAGAAATCGAGGTGGTCCAGGTTACGCTCGCGTACCCGCCCGAATACCATGCCGCCATTTAGCCCCAGGGCCACGGCCCGTTCCAGCTCGCGTGCCGCCGCCGCCGGGGCGGGTGTGGCCAGCGTGGCGAAGCCCTGCAGGCGGTCGGGGTGGGCCCGCACCGTGTCCGCCAGCAAGTCGTTGGTATCCTTTTGCAACGCCACGGCCTCGGCGGAGGCCAGGCTGTGGAGGCCGGGTGCGGTAAGGGAAAGGACCTGCACGTCGAGGCCGACTTTGTCCATTGCCGCGAGGCGTTCCTTCCCTAAGTCGGTGAGCAGGCGCTTTATTTCTCCTTCTTCCGTGGCTCCTTTAGCAGCGTCCTGCCACTGCGGGTCGAGCTTGTTCCACGCCGTGAGGGCAGCGGCCGTCACGAAATGCTCTTCCAGGCCAATGATTTTAAATGGCTTCATGGTCAGGCAAATTGGGGGATTGGTTGAAAGTTGCGGAGCAGCAGGCCTGCCCAGTTGCGGTAAGGCCGCCAGCGCTCGGCTACTTGTTCGAGCTTGGCAAGACTCGGTGCCGCGCCGAGCTGATAGGCGGCGGCCATGGCCCGGTGCAGGCGCTTTTCGGTGAGCGGGAAGGCGTCGGGCTCGCCTACCCCCCGCATCATCACCAGTTCGGCCGAGAACGGGCCGATACCGGGCAATTGCTGCAATTCAGCCAGGGCTTCGTCGCGGGGCAGGGTACGGAGGCGGGCGCTGCTGAGCCAGCCATCGGCCGCGGCACTGCCGAGCACGCGCAACTGAGCAACTTTGCGCCCGGCCAGTCCCTGGATAGTAGGCAGGTCGGCCAGTTGGCTGGGAGCCGGAAAGCCGTGCAGCATGTGGCCAGCCAAGTCCACGCGCACCCCGTGGGCCCCGGCAATGCGAGCGGTGATGGCCGCCGCCTGCCGCGCGGGCAATTGGTGGCCGATAATGGCGCGCGCCGCCGCCTCGTAAGGACTCGGCAACAGCACGGGCCGGATGCCGCAATGCTGCTCCCGGAGCGCGGCCACTACCGGGTCGCGGGCAATAATGGCGGCAAAATCGGCCCCGTCGGTGTCAAGTGACAGCAGGCGCTCCAGTTGGGCGCATACGTCAGTGGTCATCGCCTGGCCGGGGTTGTCTAGCACCCGGGCGCGCACCCGTCCCTCGAGCTGGTCCAGACGCACCCCGACCGTCTGCCAGGAGTCTTCCAGTAAGATTGCTAGGTCGAGCACCTCGCCGTTCGGTCCGCCGTAGAGCTTATCGACGAACGCAGCGCTGGCGGCCAAGGCAACGCTGGCGGCCAGCGAGTAATCGCTGGTAAACCGCAGGTTGATGGGTTGGGGAATGATCATAGCGGATGGGATAAGACTATACCTGTGCGTCCCGGTGGGGCCGGAACGTCCAGTTGATGCGCTCGCCCACCGGGCGGGCGGTTTTCAGCACCGCGTGTTCCCAGTCTTCCTGACAGCCAGGGAGCATAATCAGCAAGGAGCCGCTTGCCAAGTCGTAGTCCACAACTTCCTCCGTAGCCTTGTGGCGCAGCTTGAAGCGCCGGGTGCTCCCCAGACTCAGCGAGGCCACGGCCGGCCGTGGCCCAATTTGCGGGAAGCTGTCCGAGTGCCAGCCAATGGAGTCTTTCCCGGTCACATAGCGGTTGCCCACCGCGAAATTGAAGGTCAGCCCGCAGACCATCTGAATACGGTCGCGGGCCTCGAGCAGAAAGTCGGGCCAAGGGTCCGCCTTCAGCAGGGTGCCCCGGTACTCGTAGCGGAAGTCGTCGCCAAACAAGGTTTCCTCGCGCGGCACAGGAATTTTCTTACCGTACATCGTCATTTCCCCCCGCTTCCAGTTGAGAGCCTTGGACTGCTCGAACCACGCCAGGTTATCGGCCAGGCTTAAAAAGTCGGGGTAAAATTGGACTGGTGGCATCACCGTGCCTTTTGTTAAGAGCGTGTTCATGGAATGTGCTCGGTTAAGGTTGACTTTTTAGGTTGTCTTGCCAGCAGCCCTGCCTTAAAAAAGGCCGCCGCTCAGCTTAGAGGGGCGGCCTTTTTAGATGCGGCGGATGCTTATTTCAAGCTCGCAGCGGCGTCGGTCAGGGCTTTGCCGAGCTGCTTGATTTTATCGGCCGTGGCCCCTTCGGCACTAGCGGCGGAAGCGGTCGTGTGCTGGCCGATGGATGCCAGCGCTTTTTGGATTTCCGGGCCGGAAGCTTTGTCGCCGCTCAGCAGCTTGTCGAGTTGCTGCAACTCCTTGGCCAAGGCGTGCAGAGCAGGGGCTTTGCTGGCATTGAGCGTTTCCACCCAGCTGTGAATGCTGCGGGTGGCGCCGGCTTTGGCGTGGCTCAGTCCTTTGCCTAACGACTCAATGGTCGAATTCAGGTGCGTGGTGTTGGCGGTATCAGACATGATGTGAGGGGGTGAAATGGGGTTGAGAATGTGACTGTATGCGGGTATAAACGCGAACGTGATAAAAAAGTTTACCATTAGTCTAAAAATGACCAGCAGTCCAAAATATAAATCCTTTTTCGGACTGTTGGTCATTTGCCGTCAGCGCATTCTATCGTCGGACGGACTTCCGATGTAAAATCAAGATTCCTATGCTATTTGTGGTCAGGTCGGCAACGGAGATAATAGCACATTAAGAAAGGCTAGCCAAAGTGTAATAACAGCCCTGAATTTGTAAGCTGTCCGAGGTTATAACCAGCTGGCCTATTCGTTGAGCTAAGAAATTGTGGCTAGCAAGTCGTTATTTATCCGTATCCTGCGCGGTTAGCGGCTGGATGACCGTGTAACGAAAGGGGCCACCCGACCGGGCAGCATGGGCCACGGCCTCATTTGCCTGGTTCAACGAGAAGCTAGTCACGGCGAACTCGTCCAGCGACAACAAGCCGGCGCGGATGAGGGCTACTAGGCGGCCCGCAGCCTCGCGGGGGTACATGTATTGGCCGCGCACGGTAATGCCGTTGCGCATCAGGTGCGCGTAATTCAACGCGAGTTCACCGCGCTGGCCACCCATCAGCACCACGGTGCCGTGAGGGCGCACCGTCAGCGCGGCGGTCCGCACCAAAGTGGCATCCGGCAAGGGGGGCAGGATGTCGAGCACCTTATCAATGGGGCCTGGTGCGGCCTCACGCAACCGGTTCTGGTCGGTTGATTCATCACCGGTCAGCGCGATAGGCACCACGCGGGAACCGAAGCGGCGCACCAGGTCGGCCAGCACGGCTTCGCTACGGCCTGTTGCGACTACGCAGCCCGCGCCCATCGCCAGGGCCACGGCAACGCCCGCACTCCCAAAATGACCAGTGGCTCCGCTAATGAGCACGGTTTCTCCCGCTTGCAGGCCAGCCGCCAACAGGCCCCCGTAGGGCACTAGGTACGTACCCAGGGCACACCAGCGCGCTGCGTCCGCCGCGGCAAGAGGGCCCAGCCGAAACGCATTTTCCAGCGGCAGCAGCTGTTGCTCGGCGAAGGAGCCGTGCCGGAAGTGCGCTTGCAGGCGCTGCGCGCCGGGGCCGGGCGCAATCAAGCCCTGTAGCATTATGTCGGGGGCCACCGCTTCATCGCGGGCGCGCACGGTGGGGTCGCAGAGTACCCAGTCGCCGGGAGCCAGCCGGGTGGCGTCGGGCCCCACGGCCCGCACCCGACCCACTGCGCCGGTCCCCACGGCCAGCGGCAGCAAGAGTGGGTATTGCCGGGCGCCGCTGAACACCTCGGCCGCGTAGGCCAGCACCGGCGCGGCCACGATGTCCACGACGACCTCGCCCGCGGTGGGGTGTGGATCGGGCAGGGTTTCTACGACGAGGGGCGAGCCAAATGCCTTTAAAATAGCTGCTTTCATGCCTTCAGTTACTTGGTTTGGCACAAAATTCGGGGCCAGGAGACTTACCAAATGGTAAAAAACGTGCTAGCAGTTGGCTTTGCGTAGCCGGCTGAGTGATTGGGGCGTGATGCCCAGGTAAGAGGCCAGCATGTGCTGCGGCACCCGCTGAGCCACCTCGGGCTGGTGGTGCAGCAGCACCTGATAGCGAGCTTGCGCATCCAGCCCGGCATACGCGCGTTGCGTGTGTAGCTTGTCTAGCAGCTCCTGCTGGATGAGTTGCGCCACTAATCCCGGTAAAGGGGGTATTTGCTGCACGAGCTCGTCCAGGCGGGACTTGTCGAGGGCCAGCACCCGCGCCGGGCACGCAGCCTGGATGTATAGCGGCGTGGGCGCCAGTTGCTCAAAGCTGGCGAGCACCGTGCAGAACTGCCCTTCCCGCCGGAAGGAATGCGTGACTTCCCGGCCCCGCGGCAGCCGGGCGACTACGCGCAGTACTCCCTGCTGAATAAAAAATGCCTCCCGGCAGACGGCACCCGGCGCAGATAGTGACTCGCCTTCCGCCACTGTGCGTACTTCCCAGGCGGCGAGCAATTTGCACAGGGCAGCGGCAGAGAGCAGGCCGAAGGGGGTGAAAGCGTCCAGCAAAGAGGGGCATGTAGCCATAAGGAGTTCTTCTTCCAACGGGGCGGATTTAAACGCTAAGCGTTTGAGCCCTGAGCGACGCATCGTTACCCAATTCAATCAGGAGAAAGAACTGCACGCGCTGCGGGCCGAGCGGTGGTTTAGCAGCGAGGGCGTCAGCCGCTGCAAGCAGCAGGAAGTGCAAACCCAGGCCGCGCGCTGCCTGCTACTGCTCCTCAACATCAGCTTTGGTTAAAAGTTGGGTCCAAAAATGGCTTTTGAATTTGGTAAGGGGCTTAACGCTGTACTCTCCCATTCTATGCCAATTAGCTCGCTATTGGCGGCGCGGAATAGTAGGATTAGCCGGAGCTAGCCACAGCGTAAGCGTCAGCACAAGGCTCCCGATGAGCGCGCTGATGCTGGTGTAACGGTTTACGGGCGTCACCATGTGTAGGTGGCTCACGTGGTAGACCAGGTGCAGGCCATTGAACAGCAGCAGGCCAAATGGTACGGCGCGCACGGCCACGAGTTGGGGCCGCAACAGGGCCAGCAGCGGCAGCACGCTCATGCTCAGAAAAAACGCGCCTACATCGCGGATAAGGTGTTCGTTGTAGGGGCCATCGGTGGCCACCCAACGCAGGCCCAGGCCGAAGTGGGGGAAGAAGGTATAAAAGTCATGGGGCCAGAACGCGGCCCACACGCCGGGAAAAACATTGCTGGCAACTAGGTACCAGAGATTCAGGCGAACCCAAAGGGGCAAGGGCGACGGCATAGCGCAATGGATAGGGAAGAAGTGATTTCACCTAAGACCCGCCCGTCCGCTCGCTGTGACAACTCACCTCCAAAAAATTTACCTTTGACCCGGCTGCCGCCACCTACCTGCTATGTTAATGTCCCCTTCGATTACGGCCATCACCGAGCTGCGCGGTCCGCTGTTTGCCTTTGCCTACCGCCTCACTGGTCACGCTGCCGATAGTGAGGACATCGTGCAAGAAGTCTTGGCCAACTGGTTTGCCGCCGACCACCACCACGTGGCCGACCCCCGCCGCTATCTGCTGCGCGCCGTCAAGAACCGGTGCGTAACGCTGCTCACCCGGCGCCCGCCCCGTGCCACGGGCACGGAATTGCCCGAGCCACTGGTTCAGCCCCGGTACGAGATCGACGCCAGCCTAGATGTTTCCTTCGGGCTCTGGCTGACGCTGGCCACGCTCTCGCCGCTGGAACGGGCCGTGTTTCTGCTCAAGGAAAGCTTTGCGTATGACTACGAGGAGTTGGCCGACCTGTTGGACATTCGGGTCGATTACTGCCGCCAGCTCTACCACCGGGGCCAGCAGCGGATTCAGGCCCGTCAACCGCGGTTCCATCCCTCGCAGCGGGAGCAGTTGCGGTTGCTGAGCGCCTTCCAGCAAGCCGTAGCGGCCGGTGACCTAACCCACTTGGTGCAACTGCTGAGGCAGGACGTTATCATCTATGCCGACGGCGGAACCCGGACGGCGGCCCGGCGACCCATCTACGGGCAACAGGCGTGTGGCCGGTACCTGCTTGGGCTCTACCAGAAATTCGCGCACGGCCTCCGCGCCGAGTGGGCGTGCATCAATAATTCAATCGGGCTCTTATTATTCGAGCCAAGAGGTATAGCCGTAGATACGGTAGTCCTACTAGAACATAGCCCACAAGGAATAACAGCCCTGTACATCGTGCGCGACGCGGCTAGAATCCACTCCTCAAAAGGCGACTTCTAAACCAAGCTATTACTCAAGGCCAACCTCGTGCTGCGCTGGAACACGGCTTGTCTGCCGGAAGTGTAGCCGCTGCAAGCCGAGGGCCACCCGCTGGACGAAGCCCCCTTCTAAATCTCTCTTGCCCAGCCGTTACGACCATAGTAACCGGTTGGGCCAATACTCATTCACCAACCCTGCCCCGCTTGTCCTGCCATATCGCCGGCCGCTCCGCCAAACTGATACTGATGCGCCGCTCAAGGCTTAAACGCTTAGCGTGTAAACCCACCCCGCTGGAAGAAGAACTCCATAAGCAAGTTGCCGTTTGCAGCGCTCGAAGGACATAACGCCCTAGTATGGTTCCAACGCGCCAGGCGGGCCCCTGCCCGGCTTATGTGCGACGCACGTTTACCCTACCTATGCGCTTGGTGAAAAGTTTAGTATAAAGTCGCGTCGGACTTTGGGAAGTGCTCGTTTCCACCGCAATAGTGGCTAGCCCGAGGACCCGTCACTACGCTGCTCCTTATCCGAACGGCTCCTTAGATATTATACTTGGTGGCCCAATCCTTCATGGCCACCAAAATCGGACTCAAGTCCCGGACGTAATCGGTCAGGCTGTATTCCACGTGGGGCGGGACTACCGGGTGAGCCACGCGATTTATCAGCTTATCGGCTTCCAATTCTTTTAAGTGCTGGATAAGCATTTTCTCGGTGATGGCGGATATCTCGCGCTTAAGCTCCCCATAGCGTATGGGTCCGCTGAGTAACCGGTTGATAATAAGTGGCTTCCAGCGCCCGCCTATCTTATTGAGGGTAAAGGTGACGGGGCACTTCGTGTCATTTTCGCGCTTATTGACCTGGTTGGTGGAAGCTGGTTTGATGGCCGTCATAGGTGCCTACTTTCGGGTGAGTACTTGTGCAAAAGTAAGTGCAGGCTGACCTTTGCCACCACCACTAACCACTCAAAATCACTCGGTATGGAACAACTTATGCAGGCCGTCTGCGCCACGGCGGCCCACGGCATTACGGTGCAGCAAGTACCAAGGCCCGTCCAGGCAGCGCCCGGCCACTTGCTGCTTAAAATGGTTGCCTGCGGCATCAACCCCGGCGATAAAGCTTTTATTAGCGGCGGCACATTTGCGCCCGGCTCCATCCCCGTGAGCCAGTACGACATCTACGGGGCTTCAGGGGCGGGGCAGGTACTTTCAATAGGGCCTGGGGTGCCCCCAGAATATGACGGCAAACGAGTGGCCATCTACCGTTCGCTGCAGTTCAGCGACCATCTAG
>CALMOO010000656.1 GCA_937871705.1 uncultured Hymenobacter sp. | reverse complement strand
TATCATCCCAGTCACCCCCGCGAGTAGGCATGATGCGCTGATCGGTAGTTACCTCTGACATGGCAAATACTTGGCCAGCGCCCTGAAAGGGGCTACGCATGGCAATGTATACTCCGTCAAGCAAGGCCGCTGTATTGGCAGTGCCACCATTGCCGGCCGGGCTGTTCGCTAGGCTACCTTGAAACTCTTCATTAATCTTGCAGCTATCAGCTAGCTGAAGCACGGCCAGCATGAGCGCCGCGCTGAGTATCTTTTTCATAGAATAATAGCTATTGGGTGGGTTACAGAGAGAAATTGATACCGAATGTGAACGTGCGGGCGGTTGGGTAACCGGTATAGTCGATGCCAGCTGATGGCACACCATTCACTGACTTGTTCGTGTTGATTTCAGGGTCGAAGCCTGAGTACTTCGTGATGAGGAACAGGTTCTGGCCAATGGCGTAGATACTAGCCCCTTTAAATACCTTGCCTAGGTCACCTATAGCGTACGACAAGGTTGCGTTCGTAAGCTTCACGTAATTACCGCTTTCAAGAAAACGCGTCGATGCCGTAAGTGGGTTGGTAGTCGACTCCTTAACGTCCGACTGGAAGTTGGACAAGGCAATATTCTTGCCGGTCAGAATCTGGCCGACGTTGAGCACGCTATTAAGCGTGTTGTTATAAATCACATTCCCGAATACCCCGTTGAGGTTGGCTGTCAGCGAAAGCTTTTGGAAGCGAATGGTAGTGCTCAGGCCAGCCAAGGTGGTAGGGTTAGGATTACCCCCGTAGAAAGTCGGTGACCCATTGTCGGTGTACGATGCTTGCCCGGTTGTAGGGTCAATACCTTGAAACTGACGGGTAAAGAAGGCGTTGATGGGGTAGCCGTTTTGGATACTTTCCACAGTGACCCCGGACAAGCCCTGACCGTTTAGGGCACCGGTAGCGATGGGGGCGGGCAAGCCCGATACGTTATTATGGATAAAGGTGGCGTTAGCATTAAAACTCAAGCCGAAACGTGGGCCGTCGACTGCTGTAATGCCGACAAGCAGCTCCACGCCCTTGTTTACGATGGCACCATCGAGGTTTTTCCAAGTGACCGTATTACCAGGCGATGCAGGCTGGATAGAAACGGTTGGATACAGCAGGGAAGTAGTCTTCTTGTAGAAATAATCGGCCGTGAGGGTAACGCGGTTGTTGAACAGCGAGACATCGAGACCGGCGTCATACTGTGCATCCGACTGCCACTTCAGGTTTGCATTTGCGTTATTGGCAAGCCCCTGCGTGCCGTTATTATTCAGCGTATAGTTGTATTCTGCTGAGCCTGCGGGATACTCCTGGTTACCGGTACGGCCGTAGCCTACCCGCGCTTTGAGTTGATTAATGGCTTCTATCTTGAAAAAGCCTTCTTGGCTGATATCCCAAGCTGCCGACACCGATGGGAAGTAGCCATACCGATGGTTGCTGCCAAACTTAGTGCTTCCATCAGACCGCAGGGTACCCGTTAGCAGGTAACGTCCCTTGTAGTTAAGAATAGCTCGGCCGAAATAAGACTGCAGTTCGGTTACGGGGTCTACATAGGAGGAGATGTTGCGGCCTGATGCATTGGAGTACTGAATATAGTTGGTATAATCCAGCCCGTAGGTCCCGAAACCGCCTGCTGGCCCAAGTGCGTTTACGTTTGAGCCCGAGTTAGCGAACTTAGTGTACTCGTAGCCCACCAAGGCGTTCACATTTAAATCGGCGCCTACCTTTTTATTGAAGTTCAGCGTGTGGGTCATCTGTTGAGTTTGTAGCTCACTGTTGCCGATAGCAGCATAGCCCTTGCCGAAATAATCGTTGATGTTGAGACGCTGGTCGATGGAAGTACGACGAATACCGGTGCTGTAATTAACAGAAAACAGAGCCCGGTACTCCAGCCAATCGGTAAACTTGTAATAAGGCGAAATAGAGGCTAAGGCAGTAGATACCCGCGAGTTGTCGCTGTAGTATTGTTGCTGTGCCACGGGGTTGATAGTAGAGCTACCTATCCGGGCTACTGGCAAGCCATCGGCACGATAGAGTGAATCAGTGGGGTTCCACTGTAGCGCTTGGCCAATGAGGCTACCCCGGAAGTCTCCGTTGTTGCTAATTGGGGCCAACTGCTCGCGAGATTGACTAACCGTAATATTTACGTCTGTGCCTAAGCGCTTATTCTCCAAGAATTTAAGATTGGTCACAAAGTTGGCGCTATATTTCTTGTACTCGGTTTTTTTAACAATTCCTTTCTGGTCGAGGTAGCCGAGCGAGAGGCGGTAGCGAGCATTTTCGGTGCCACCACTGATAGCCGCAGTGTAGTTCTGAAGTGGGCCGGTGCGCAGGATGGCCCCCAGCGGGTCATTATTCAGACCTTTGTCGTTGGTGAGGGGAGCGCCATAATAGGGCAGAGCCTGCCTAAACTGGTCTGCATTGAGTATCTTAATCCGGCGTAGGATATGCGAGAAACCGCTCGACACTCCGACGTCTAGCCTGGCCTCACCCACCTTGCCGCGTTTGGTGGTGATGATAACCACACCGTAAGCTGCCCGAGAGCCGTAGATAGCTGTGGCTGAAGCATCTTTAAGAACATCAATAGACTCGATATCAGCTGGATTCAGGAAGTTGAGTGGATTACTATCAGGGCTGTCGCCCAAGCTTGTAGTCAGACCGGGGCGAGCCGAGCGGCCATCAAGTTGCACCCCATCCACTACATAAAGTGGCTGGCCGGTGCCGGTCACGGCTGAGTTACCGCGAATACGGATGGTGGAGGCCCCACCGGGCTGCCCGCTATTCTGAGTTATCTGCACCCCCGAAGCTCGGCCCTGAATAAGCTGGTCGGGCGAGGTGAAGGTGCCCTTGTTGAAGTCCTTGGGCCCTAGCGCACTAACGGCACCGGTCAGGTCACTTTTTTGCACAGTGCCGTAGCCGACTACTACCACATCGCCTAGGGCTTGGGCATCATCCTTCAGCGTAACAGTTATTGTGGACTTGCCTGCGATATCTACTTTCTGCGTGGCGTAGCCAATGAAGGAGAAGGAAAGCGTTGTGGCGGTGGCCGGCACTTGCAGTTGGAAAGAGCCATCGGCGCTGGTGCTAGTGCCCGTCGTGGTGCCAGGAACTAGTACTGTAACTCCGGGTAGGCCAGTTGACTGAGTATCGACCACTTTACCCGATATCGACCGGGCCGTCTGCGCCTGGCTCAACAGGGGAAATAGTATAAGCAGCATACTGAAAGCCAGTAGTTTCAGCAGCATCGGCTGAATCCTGCCAGCCTGTGCTGCGGCCGATGGCTCACACGATTTAAATCGTTTGTACCAATTGTTCCTCATGAGTGAAAAAATTAAAGGGTGAGAATTCTAATTGCACCTGCCGCTACCTGTAGTCACCACAATCGTTTCCTGAAAACGTTTCCAGAGAATAACCGTGAACTTACATTTCCTTTAAACACCGCTTTTGCAAGTAAATGTAGTAATCCACAAGTATTTACCTACCATAAAACCACCGTACAATATCAAAAAAATTCTATCTATTATTTTAAGCTCAACTTAGACTTGCTCTACTCTCACAGATAGACTGTACTAACTGAGTTGGGCAGCCAGCTATTTCTATTGTGTAAGCTGCCAGTGCTTGGGCTATACTACGCCTATGTCTTTTATTCACTGCAGGTTCAGCACCAATGCCTGCCAAGGCTTAAGCTCAACAGAGCTTCCCATTTTCACCGCTGCGTAGTTGTTGAGCACGGGCTGGCCGCTTGGCTGCACGCCGGGGGGTAGGGGCCAATTGCGCTTGTCGGGCGAGAAGTTGAGGACAACCAGCATTTTCTCCTTTCCCAGCGTGCGGGTATAGGCGTAGATGTAAGGATTGGCGGCGTCGAGGAGCTGGTACTGGCCATATATC
>CALMOO010000655.1 GCA_937871705.1 uncultured Hymenobacter sp. | reverse complement strand
AAATAAGTCTTCGGCATCGTTGAAGCCGCCCACCGTGAGCACGGCCGTGCGCAGGTCGTGCAGGTGCGGCCGCGGGTTGCGGGCTAGCCAGGTGGCGTCGTAGTTGGGGTGCTGCGTTAGCTCCTTCCAAAAAGCAACCTGGCCGTGGTAGTAGTTGGCATCGATGTTTTTGAGCGAGCCTAGCCGCAGAAAGAAATCATAGCCATCGGGAGTCGGAAGCTGCACCTCGGGCGCGGAAGCCGCCGTGGGCTGCGGCCGGGGCTGCCCAAAACTACCCAAAAAGCCAAAACTGGCCGCGAGCATAAACGCCCCATTGTGGTGGTAGTCATCCCAAAACCAATCCGTGACCGGGGCCTGCGGCGAAGCGGCTTTCAGGGCTGGGTGGCGGCTCAGCAGGCCCGCCGTCGCGTAAAAGCCGGGGTAAGAGATGCCCCATTGGCCTACCCGCCCGTTGTTTTTGGGGCCTTTTTTGAGCAAAAACTCGATGGTGTCGTACGTGTCGGTGCCTTCGTCGGTGGCGTTTGCAGTCGCGTGCTTTTCCAGCTCGGGGCGCACGTCGGCAAAGCTGCCCTCCGACATATATTTTCCCCTCACATCCTGAAAGGCAAAAATGTAGCCCTCGTGCAGCATGGCGGTGCTCGGGCTAATGCGCAGCATGTACCGGGCAGGCCCATACGGCCCTATCGAGTACGGCGTGCGCTTGAGCATGATGGGGTAGCGCACCTGGCCCGCGTCCTTGGGCGCGTACACGATGGTGTAGAGCTTCACCCCGTCACGCATCGGAATATGATACTCCGTCTTGGTGTAGTGCTGCTGAATGTAGAGCGTGTCGGCCAGCACCTGGGCCAGGCCTTCCGCATCGCTCACCGACTGCGTGGCGGGGGGTAGGGCAATGGGTTGCTGGGCGTGGGCAGCCAGGCTGAAAGCCAGCAAGAAGGCAGCGGGAAGCAGTTTTTTCATGTAGAAGGTCAAGGAGGCGCAACAGTGCCAGAATACGCCAGCTGAGCCTGACGTTCTTTTTTCTTTAGCGCGATACCGGAAAGCGCCCAGCTGCTCCCTACCCCATCGCTTTATTCAAGGCGATGATAGCCGGCTTGTAGTCCTCCCGCGCAATGATAAATTGAATGTTCACCTTGCGCAGCGCGAAGCCCGCGCTGCGGATATTAATACCAGCTTCCGCCAGTGCGCCGGCCGCCTTGGCCAGCAGGCCGGGCTGGTCGATGTTGGAGCCGATGAGGCACACCATGGCCGAGTTTTCGATGGTCACTTTTTCGTAGCGGGCTTCCAAATCCTCCACGAGGGCTGGTTTTAGGTCTTTTTGCCAGATGAGCAGCGAGATGCTGTTGGCGCTGGTGGCCTTGAAGATATAGCTCACGTCGAGGTCGTAGAACGCCTGCATCAAGTGCAGGTCGAAGCCGGCGGTGCCCACCATGAGCGGGTCGTAAATGTCAATCATCACCACCTTATCGGTGCCCGTAATGACTTCGACGTGCTTCTGCTCGGCCACGAAGTCGCGGGTGATGAGTGTGCCGGGGTGCTCGGGGTCGAAGGTATTTTTGATGCGCAGGTCAATGGCGTTGATTTCGAGCGGCTTCGAAGCTTTGGGGTGAATGGCTTCCATGCCCACGTCGGCGAGCTGGTCGGCCACGTCGTAGTTGGTAAAGCACACCGGGTGGCACTGGTCCACACCCACCAGCATGGGGTCGGCCGAGCAGAGGTGGTATTCTTTGTGGATGATGGCCTCCTGCGGCTTTACGGCCACAGCTATCTTACTGAACGTCACCTCCGAATAACCCCGGTCAAACTCGCGCATGATGCCCTCGGTGCCCTTGGTGTAGCCGGTGGCAATGCAGATGGTATTGGCAAAGTCAATGCCCGCAAACGCCTGCTTGATGCGCTCATCGATGGTGAGCGGCTGCGCGTCGTCGAAGCCGCTGAGGTCGATGAGCGTGGCCCCTACTCCCCTGTTTTGCAAGATATTGACTGAATTGAAGGCCGAGTGCGCCTCCCCGATGCTGGCCAGGATTTCGCGGGCCGCCTGCAAAATATTAGCGCTGTTGACGTAGCCCGAGGCCAGCACGTTAGTTAGGCTTTCGAGGTAGGTTTGGGCCTGGTTGATGCGCTCCTCAATGAAGGCATCGGCCACGGCCAGGTCGAGGCCCAGCGGAGCGTACGTTTTGTTTAATTCCTGGAGCTTGGCCGCTACCTCTTGCAGCGCCGACCGAAACTCCTGATGCTGGCTGATGCGGTGATACACGCCCGGCGCACCGGTTTTCTTGTTTTCGAGCAGCCAGTTGGTAACGCCCGCGTAGGCCGAAACCACAAAGATGCGATTGTACAAATCCTGGCCCTGGCGGCCGTGGAAGATGATGTTCTGCAGAACATCGGCGAAGGCGGTCATGGAAGTACCGCCGATTTTTTCTACTGTGAGCACGTTGAAAAATAATAACAGAAAATGGCGCGGGGCTCTGCCCCGTGTCTAGTTGTCGTGGGCCTCTGGCCCACACGTCCGAGCACACCTGATAAGCAATGCCCGCAAACGTAGCTGGCCAGAGGCCAGCAGCAACCCGGCACAGGGCAGAGCCCCGCGCCAGATAACTATGCAAAATTACTTCCCGCCCGACTCCACTAAATTGGCCAAAATGCGGTACGCGCCCGGCACGCCCGCCGGAAGCTCCCGAAACAGCGACAAGCCGGTGTAGATGTAGCGTCCCTTGCCGTACGGCGCCACCAGAATGGCACCCTGCTTCTCAGTTTCGCCGGGGTCGTGGCTGGCGATAACCGGCTGGTAATGGGCATCCCAGCTGGAGGGGTAGTAGAGGCCCTGCTCCTGCACCCAGCCGGTGCTAAAGTCGGCGGGCGTGAGTTGGTTAGGGGTGGTGAGCAGGTCTTGCGACAGGCTGGGGGCTGTCGGCTTGGCAGCCTGGCGTACTATTCGGGCCCCGCCCAGGGTG
>CALMOO010000654.1 GCA_937871705.1 uncultured Hymenobacter sp. | reverse complement strand
GGTTCTGAAACTCCACCGGAATGTCGGCCGCCGTGGGCGTGGCCCCGCGGGCCTTGAAAGCATCGGTGATAATATCTTGCCGAAACTGGGCAAACTCCTGGCCATTCAGCATGTTAGGGCGGCCCTTCTGGGGCACCTGCTGGATGCCCGTGTAGGCGTTCACGTCGAGGCTGGTGAGGCCGGCGCGGCCGTGTTTGGTGGTAATCACCACCACACCGTTGGCCCCGCGCGAGCCGTAGATGGCCGTCGAGGAGGCATCCTTGAGCACGGTCAGGCTTTCAATATCGTCGGGGTTGAGCAGGTTGAGCGGGTTTTCCGTTTGGTTGGCCGAGCTGGCAATCGGGAAGCCGTCAATCACGAACAAGGGCTGGTCGCCGGCCCCAATCGAGCCCGAGCCGCGAATCTTGATGGTAGGTCCGCCGCCCGGCGAGCCGGTCGTATTGCTGACCTGCACGCCCGCCACTTGGCCGGTCAGCCGCTGGTCTACGGTCACTACTGGCAAGTCTTGCAAGGCTTTGGGGTCAACGGTGGCCAGGGCGCCGGTCACATCCTCGCGCTTTTGGGTGCCGTAGCCCACTACCACCACGTCGTTGAGGCTGGTCGCATTTTCGGCCAGCGTCACGCGCAGCGGCTGGGCCTGCGGCACCTTCACGGCCACTTCCTGGCCGGTGTAGCCTACCGAAGAAATCACCAGCGTATAAGTGCCCTCGGCTAAGCCACCGATGGTAAACGTGCCATCGGCGCCCACGGAGGTGCCGTTGGTGGAGCCCTTCACTACTATAGTAGCCCCGATGGCCGAGCCGCCTTTTGGGTCAATTACTCGGCCCGTTACCTGGCCGGTTTGGGCCCGGCTGGGCAGGGCCAGCGCGAGCAGCGGCAGCAGCACGAGCAGTCGCTTCAGCAGAAAGAGACAAGATTTTTTCATGGGAAGAGGGTAGGTGGGGAATGAAGAAAAAGGTTCTGGCTATTGAATCTTCTCAGGAAAGTGCCCAAAGCAAAAGCTTTGATAAATAAGGAATTAGCGAAGCGTACGGTGGCAAGAGTAGAACCCGCCGCCGCGTGGCCCCTACCCCCCCTTAGCGCACGAAGGCCATGGCCACGCCGCCATCCACGTTGAGCACGTTGCCGGTGCTCTTGGCCAGCGAGCCATCCACGAAGACGAGCACGGCTTTGGCGATGTCTTCGGCTAGCACTTCCTCGCCGAGCAGCGTGCGCTTGGCGTAGTGCTGGGGCAGCTCGGCTACTGAGATGCCGTAGGCCTTGGCGCGGCCCTCGGCCCAGCCGCTTTCCCAGATTTTGGAGCCGCGCAGCACGGCATCAGGGTTCACAGTATTCACCCGGACTTTGTCGTGGCCGAGCTCGGCGGCGAGCAGGCGGCTCATGTGCAGCTGAGCGGCCTTGGCCGTGCCGTAGGCCACGTTGTTGGGGCCGGCTACGAGGCCGTTCTTGCTGGCAATGTTGACGATATCGCCCCCTAGGCCCTGCTGGCGCTGAATGGCCACGGCCTGCTGGCTCACCAAAAACTGGCCTTTTACGAGCACGTCGTTGAGGATGTCCCAGTCGGCCTGCGTGGTTTCGCTCAGCGGCTTGCTGATGCTCAGGCCGGCGCAGTTGACCACAATGTCAACGCCGCCGAACTGCAACACTGTTTGGCGCAGCGACTCGGCAATGGCGTCGGCATCGGTCACATCGAGGGGGGTAGTGAGGGCCACATCTTTGCCAAACTTCTGGCGCAGGTTGGTTTGGGTTTCTTCGAGATGGTCGCGGTCGGCGGCTACTACGCAGGCTCCGTTTTGGAGCAGCAACTCGCAGATGGCCAGCCCAATGCCGCCGGTGCCACCCGTCACGTAGGCGATTTTGCCCGACAGGCTCTTGGGCTTGGGCATACGCTGAAGCTTGGCTTCTTCGAGCAGCCAGTACTCAATGTTGAAGGCCTCCTGCTCGGCCAACCCCTGGTACTCGCTCACGGCCTCAGCGCCGCGCATCACGTTGATGGCATTCGTGTAAAACTCAGCGGCCACGCGGGCCGTCTGCTTGTCCTTAGAAAACGAAAACAGCCCTACCCCGGGCCACAGGATAATCACGGGGTTAGCGTCGCGCACGGCCGGCGAATTGGCGTGCTTGCTGCGCTCGTAGTAGGCTTTGTAGTCTTCGCGATAAGCGGCAAACAAGCCCGCTAGGTAGGTTTTTACGCCGGCGGCGTCGCCCTGCATCTGCGCGGGGTCGAGCACGAGCGGACGGATTTTAGTGCGCAGAAAGTGGTCGGGGCAGCTAGTGCCTTTGGCAGCAAGGCGGCCGAGGTCGTTCGAGTTTACAAATTCCAGCACGCGGACGTCGTCGGTGTAGTGGCCCAGCATGCGGCGCTGGCTGCTGGCCAGGCCGCGCAGCACGGGCATGGCGGCAGCGGCCTGGCGGCGGCGCTCGGTGGCATTGGGGCCATCGGGCAGCTTCACGCCCCCAAATACGGGCTTGTTTTTGCCATAATTGGCTTCTAGGTACGTAGCAGCCATTTCAATGACTTCCAGCGTATTGATGTACGAGTCGTAGCTGCTTTCACCCCAGGTAAAGAGGCCGTGCCCACCCAGGATAACGCCGCGCAGGGTAGGATGCTCCTGCACAATTTTTTCGAGCTGTAAGCCCAAGTCAAAGCCCGGCTTCTGCCAAGGCAGCCAGCCTATGGTATCGCCCCAAATCTCGTGCATGATGCGCTCGCCGTCCTGGCTGGCTGCGATGGCAATGAGGGCATCGGGGTGCAGATGGTCAATGTGCTTGAAAGGCAACAGGCCGTGCAGTGGGGTGTCGATGCTAGGCGTGGCGCACTTGGGGTCGAAGAGGCAATACTCGAACAAGCCCACCATCTCGTCTTCGAACTCGAGGCCGCGGTAGCGCTTTTTGAGCTGGTGCAGCTTCTCCACGTAGAGGTTGGCGCAGCCCGAGCGGGTGAGCGTGCCAATGTCGCCGCCCGACCCTTTCACCCACATCACCTGGGCCGGCTGGCCGCTCACGGGGTCGGTTTCCTGAATTTTAACCGACGTGTTGCCGCCCGCGTAATTGGTCAGGCGCAAGTCGGCGCCGAGCAGGTTAGAGCGGTACAAGAAGAGGGCTACTTCGTCGCCAGCCAGTTCTGCCGCTTTGGCTTCGTCCCAGAGGTAGCTCACGTGCTGGAAAGTAAGGATGTCTTTCATAAGGATGAGGCGGTAAGAAATCGGGGTGCGGGCGAAGGAGCCCAACCAGTCGATGGTAGCGTTGGCAAATGTTACCCCCCGCTTTGAGGCCAACTTCCTGTACTCTCCTGCTTTGGGGCCCTTTTTTAGCGGAACGGACGCCCGTGCTTATGCCCTGGCCCGGTCGGCCGCCGAATTGGCTCTTTTTTTCGCCTCCAGCACCAGCCCGGGCTTCCTCGAACGCCGCAAGGTTAGGAGTCGGGCCGCCCCGGGAAGCCCGGTTTTATGGCATTATGGCTCGACTGGCTTGTGCTTTAAGCAGGAGAGTACAGGTGGGTGCAGGTGGGTGCAGGACGGGGGAAACGATTTCCGCGCGCAGTTTTGCGAGCGACAGTCTACATTCCCACCCTTCCTTTATGTTGGTTTTCCTTGGTGTCCTGTTCCACGCGTTGGGCGGCTTTGCTTCCGGCAGCTTTTACTTGCCTTACAAGAAAGTAAACGGCTGGGCTTGGGAAAGCTACTGGCTGGTGGGGGGCGTGGTGTCGTGGCTGGTAGCGCCCTGGGCATTAGGGGCCCTCACCGTGCCGCACTTGCTCGGGGTGCTGCACCAGGCCGCGGGCAGCACCATTGCGTGGGCCTACTTCTGGGGGCTGCTGTGGGGCGCGGGCGGGCTCACCTTCGGGCTGGCCATGCGCTACCTGGGCTTGTCGCTGGGTATGGCGGTCACGCTGGGGCTG
>CALMOO010000653.1 GCA_937871705.1 uncultured Hymenobacter sp. | reverse complement strand
AGGCCGGTAAGCGTGAGGTAGCGCATTTTGGAGGCCGCAAACGCCAACGGCCGGAAAAACGGCAGCGCCGTGAGGTAGGAAATCGCCAGGGCCAAAACGGTGGCGATGCTCAGCGCCTGCCAGGCTGTGGTGAGGCTGGCCCACAACTCCTGCAGCAGGCCCTGGGTTGTAATCAGGTTGCCAAGGGCCCGAACAACATCGCCAAGGCTTGGGAAAAGCTGGAGGGGGTAGAAGAGCCACAGCGCCAGCAGCAAGCAAACCTGAGCGGCAACCAGCCCCACAAACGTGGCCCGGCGCGGGTGGGCATTAGGGGTGAAAAGGGTACTCATGTGCGTAAATTCGTATGGTGCTATTGGAGGCTAACTAGGTCTGCTCCTCACTGTGCAATGAAGCAATTGTCCGTAACTGCGCCGGCGCCGGGTACTCGCCTCGATGAAGCGGTGTTCAGGCACCTCTGGCTGCACGTGGCACTCGGGGCAATGGGTAGTGCGGTGCTGCTGACCGGGTTTACAATAGCTTCGCAGCGAGCTACTTTAGCTACTGCCGATTGGTTGGATGTAGCGCACGTAGTGCCAGCACTGGTTTTGTTGTCGTGCGCTGGGGCGGCGCTGGTCGGGGCAGTGCGCGTGCCCGCTCTGCATTGGCTGGTCCGGCGGGCACAGCAGCAGCACTGGCCGCTGTCTTTGTTGCTGCTGGCTAGTGCTGCCTTATTTCTGACACCGATTCTACCCGTTTTCCTTTTTGGTATGAGTGGAAGATATATAGGCTTGATTAGCTTGTACTTAAGTTCCCCATTCTTTGTGTCCTACGTGTGGACTATTTATTGGCTGCGGCGGCGTTTTTATGCGCCGCCGCAGCCAGTTAACGTTTAATTGCCCAGCACTACTTCTACGCGCCGGTTCTGGGCCCTACCCCCCTCCGTGGCGTTGCTGGCCACGGGCTCGGCGTCGCCGTGGGCGTACACCTGCACGCGGCCCTGCGGAAAGGCGCTGGCGCTTTTGGCTTCCAGACAGCTCGCCACGGCCTGGGCACGGGTTTCCGAGAGCTGCTGATTTTTCTTCGGGTCGCCGGTATTATCGGTGTAGCCGTGCACGGCCACTTTGAGGCGGCCAGCCACCACGAGGTCGTCGAAAAGCTGGCTTAGTTCGCGCTGCGCGGCGGGCGTGAAGGTGCTCTGGCCGGTGTTGAACTCGATGTTCCAGGCGCGCTTGCTCACGCTGCGGCGAATCTCATCGTCGGCCGTGAACTTGGTGGTTTCGGCCGGCGCAATGGCCTTGCCTTTGTACTGCGCTTGCAGCTTGCGCAAGAGCGTGAGGTCGAGCATCTGAGCGAGCGGCACGTAGCTGGGCAGCTCCTTGGGGTAGAGCTTGCTTTGCACGTCGCCGAAGGTTTTGTACACCGACGCGTAGATGTTGGTGCCACCTTCATCGAGGCCAAACAACGTAAGGTTATCGCTGAAGTTGAACGCTTTGCTACCCCCTAGCTCCACCACGGCGCCCGTGCGGTCGGCCTCGCTCACACCCTTGTAGTACTTGAGCCAGTAGGCGCCGGGTTTGTCCTGGTCGCCGTACACCTGGGCCGAAATGTCGGCGGCGCGACTCAGCGCTTCGGGATACGTTTTTACCTGGTCGCCGGCCACGGCAAAGGCCGTCATGATGCCCTGAATAGCGGGCTGGTGGGCGTCGTACCAACGCTTGGTCGTGACCATGATATTGGGCATCTGGTTCGAGTAGTCTTTGGTCGAGACGATAGTGACCAGGCCGCCTTTTTGCTTGGCAATGTTCACGTCGCCGGGCGTCCAAGTGGCCACGGCGTCGGCTTTCACATCGACCTGAACGCCGGTGCTGTGGCCGTTCACCACCTTCACGCGGCTCTCGGGCTTGCCGGTGATGTACTTCTCAGCAGCCACTAAGAAGTCGCTGGCCGATAGAAAGTTGACGGCTTCAGGGTCGTAGGTCGTTTCGTCGGGGTTCACCTTCAGGCCGTTATCGGCGCACCATTTCAGGGCAATGTTCTGGTCGCCGTCGCGCAGGTAGCAGGCCACCGTTTTGCCGAGTGCCGCCTTGGGGTCGTCGAGCCACTCTTTCGGGCCCATCAGCTTGTCCTCGCCGAAGCTTTTGCCCACCGAGTAAGGGATAACCTGCAAGCTCGTGCCGGCTTTTTCGAGCTGGCTCTGCACGGCCGAGAAGGCGGGCAGGCCATCACCCATGATGCTCACCACCAAGCCCGGCGTCTGCGGGTTGCTTTGCAGGTCGAGGGCGTTTTTCACCAGGTCAGCCTGCATCTTCGACACGTCATCTTGGCGCACAATCTGCATATCTACCTTATTGGTTGCCAGCGCCGAACCCATCGTGGTGCGCGGGCCGCCGTTGGCGAGCATCCCGGCCATCTGGCTGTTCCAGGCCATTACTTCCCACACCACGGCGGTGCCGTTTTCGGCGGGCGCGGTGCCGGGCAGCGGGGCCAGGGGCACCACCACGGTGGCGCGGTTGCTGCCCTGCGCCGTCGGCAGCTCAATGGAGCTGAGGAGTACCGACTGTGTATCAGCTTTCTTAAAGAACTTATTGCTGGCAATCAGTTTGGTGATGCCAAAGTAAAGGAGGGCAAACACGAGCGCTCCAAATACGATTTTGCCGCGAGTTGTCATGAGTAGTAGCGCGGGCTCTGCGAGTCCGTGAGTAATTGAGTTGTTGGAAATTTTACATGTGAGTCGCCCTCCGCGTGCAGCCCCACCTCCTACCCCTCCCCTGCGAAGGAGGGGTAGGAGGGCTACAGCAGCACTGCCAGCAGCAGCAGTGCCAGGCAGCCACTAATCAAGCAGGCTAGTATAGGCATCATCGGAGCGTTTTTTAGTAGCGGCGACTGAAGTAGAAACTGGCGTTTTATCGTTCTCCATCAAGGCGTTGAAGTCGCCCTTCTGGTAGCGGTCGAGCAGGCGCTGGCCCTTCTCGCTCATCACGCCATTCTGGATGTCCATTTCCTTCACAAACTCCTGCGAGTAGCGCATGGCCTGCTTAATCTGGCCTAATTGCTGGGCCATGTCCTGGGCCACGCGGTCGGTGGCGAGGTCAAAGAAGTACTTCTTATCGGGGTCGCCGCGCAGGATGTTCATGGCGGCGCGCATGCCCGAGGAAGTGCGTTTCACCAACTCGTATTCGTCTTTGAGCAGCCCGACTTTGAACTTGCTGCCGTCTATCTGGCGCAGGGCGGCTTTCAAAATCTGGCGCATCACCACGCTCACGTTGGCTGTCGTGGTAGCCATGGGTTGCAGACGCTGGTTGTAGTCCAAAATCTGGGCGGCGCGGCTGGCGTAGGCTTCGGCGGCGTCCTTTTCGTTTTGGCGGGTAGCCGAGTCGGCCAGGGCCAGGTACTCCTTCATCTGGGCGTCGTTGGCG
>CALMOO010000652.1:4615-7261 GCA_937871705.1 uncultured Hymenobacter sp. | reverse complement strand
GCAGTAATGCGGGCCGGGCGCTTCTACTTGTATTGACTTTCTTGTAATGGACAAGCTCTCCTATTTGCGAGGGCCGCATTGTGCATAAGTTCATCTAGCGTTCGCCTAGCGGAGCATCTCTGCAGCGTAGCTAACCTGAATAATTGAGTTTACTGCTCTGCGCCAGAAATGCTTTGCAGGCTTAGCATGACGTTCTTTTAAGTTTTTGCTAATTTATTTCTATAGGCCTTAAGCCCCGCCGATTGCCTTTATTTTCTCGGCCGACAGCTCCGAGAAGTGCTGGATAATCAAGTCAGCTTGCTTCAAATCCTGGCCGGCGGAGTGGGGGCTGGCGTAGCCAACGCAATAGATGCCAGCGGCTTTAGCCGCCGCAACGCCATTAGCTGAGTCTTCGATGACGATGCACTGGCTCACGGGCGTTTCGGCTACGGCGGCGGCTTGTAGGAAGATGGCCGGGTCGGGTTTGGAATGCTCGAAGTCTTCGCCGCTCACGATGTGCGCAAAATAAGGCGTTAGCCCGAAGCGTTGAAATACGCGGCCGATAGTCGCCTTGGAAGCGGAGGAAGCCAGCACCAGCTGCACGCCGTGCTGCTGCAAGTCTTCGATGAGGGCGCGCACGTTATCAAGCAAATCGAGCGTAGTGCTTTCGTCGAAAGCCTTGTTAAACAGCTCGCGCTTGCGCTTCATCAGCTCGTCTACCGTCTGCGGCAGGTTATAAGTTTGCTTAAGGCTTTGAAATACGTTCTGCGTCGACGAGCCCAGAAAGGACGCGTATTCCGCATCCGGAACCGTGATGCCCAGCTCGGCAAACTGCGTGATGAAGGCGTAGTGGTGGATGGGCTCGGTGTCGATAATGACGCCATCCATGTCAAAAATTACGGTCCGAATCATGCGTAGGGTTATTCAGGCGCAGGAGCCTCAGGGGTTTTATTGTTGAGCTGCTCCAGCAGGTTATCAGCACTTATACTGTCAACGGCCTCGCTTCGGCGATGGCGCGGCTCGTACTCGGTGTAGCACACGTACTTGCGGTTGATTTTGCCGGGTGGCTTCGGGAATGAGCCGTAGTCGTAATTCAGCTTTTTATCTTGATAAATCTGCTCCATGTAGCGGCCGAAGATGGGCAGCGCCATGCGGCCGCCTTCGCCCTGCTGCGAGCGGAAGAAGTGGATGCTGCGGTCTTCGCCGCCTACCCATATTCCTGATACTAAGTCCTTGGTGAGGCCCATGTACCAGCCGTCGGAGTAGTTGGAGGTGGTACCGGTTTTACCGCCAATCTGGTTGTCTTTGTGCCAGAGGTCGGGGAAATCCCACAGCCCTTGCGAGGTGCCGCCGGGCTCCTCCATGCCGCCGCGCAGCATGTAGAGCATCAGCCAGGCCGTTTCGGGCGAGATGGCGCGCTTCTGCACGGGGTCGAACTGCTGAATGACGTTGCCGTTGCGGTCTTCGATGCGCGTAATGAGCCGCGGTGTGGAGCGAAAACCGCTGTTGAGGAAAGTGGCGTAGGCGTTCACCATCTCGTACACGCTCACGTCGCCAGCCGAGCCCAGACCGATGCTCGGCACCGGCAGCAACGGGCTGGTAATGCCCACTTTATGCGCGTAGTCGGCCACTTTGCCCCAGCCTACTTTCTCGGTAAGCTGAGCCGTAACGGAATTTACGGAGCGCGCCATGGCCGAGCGCAGGGTCATGTTGATGCCAGTGTACTCCCGAGTCACGTTGTCGGGCTGCCACTCCATGGGCTTGCCGTTTTCGACGTAGTTGATGGTCACGCGCTGGTCGCGGATGCGGTCGCAGGGCGAGTAGCCATTATCCAAGGCTGTGAGGTACACGAAGGGCTTGAACGTGGAGCCTGCCTGGCGCCTACCCTGCCGCACGTGGTCGTACTGAAAAAAGCGGTAGTCGAGCCCGCCCACCCAAGCCTTGATGGAGCCCGTAAACGGGTCCATGGTCATCATGCCAGCTTGCAGAAAGTGCTTGTAATACGCCAACGAATCGAGCGGCGACATCACGAGCGTCGTGTCGCCGTCCTTCTTTTTCCAGGTAAACACCTTCATCGGGCGCTTGGCGTGCAGCGCCGAATCGAGGCGGGCGGGGTGGCCCTGGTAGCGGGCAGCCAGCGACTTGTACGACTCGGTGCGCTTGATTTGGGTTTCGATGAAGTCGGGAATTTCCTGGCCCTCCTCGTCTACCCAGGGGTTTTGGTGGCGATTGCGCCAGAAGTTGTCGAAGGTTTGCTGCAAGGACTTCATGCGCTGGTGCACGGCGTCTTCGGCGTGCTCCTGCATGTGCGAGTCGATGGTAGTGTACAGGCGCAGGCCATCGCGGTAGAGGTCGTAGCCGTGGTCTTCGCACCACTTATTGGCCGCCTGGCTGATGGCACCTCGAAAGTACGTATCGGGGCCATCGACGTGCTTTTCAACCTGATAGTGCAGCACAATGGGCTCGGCCTGCATGGCCGCTACCTGCGTGGGCTTGAGGTAGCCGGCCTGGCCGAGGCGCTGCAGCACCACGTTGCGCCGCTTAAGGGCCGCCGCCGGGTGAAAACGCGGGTTGAAGGCCGTGGGGTTATTAAGCACCCCAATGAGCATGGCCGCCTGCTCGGGCGTGAGGTTCTTGAGGTTGACGTAGAACTGGATGCGCCCGGTC